>JBDNIX010000182.1:0-6127 GCA_041688045.1 Nitriliruptoraceae bacterium | reverse complement strand
GTGGCGTCGGATTCGGGCGGCGTCTGATCCATGGTCGCAGACCGTAGTTCAGCGGACCGGACGCTGGATGATCGCCGCGGCCGGGCCTGTGTGTGGCTCTGCCGCGATGCGTTGAAGCCGATCGACCTTCCGGAGGTCGGTTCGCTTCACCGGCCGCTGCGCCGGCCGCTGCGCCGGTCGGGCGATCGCGCAGGTGACCCACCGGGAACCCGGCGGTTAGCCTGCATGCCGATGCCCCATTCCTGCCCGACGGAGACACTGTGCCCACCATCGACGTCAGCACCGACCCGCTGAACGCGTCCCCCGCCGATCTGCTGGTGGTGGCGGCCTTCGCGGCCGAATCTGGCGATCGCGACGATCCGGCCGAGCTGGCCGCTGATGGTCGCGCCGTGGCAGAAGCGGCCGGGATCGACCTGCAGAGTGAACTCGCGTCCCTGCGGTTCGACGGCAGCGTGGGAGCGACCGCCCGTATCCCCACCCGTGGTGCGGTGCCGGCGGCAACCATCCTGGTCGTCGGGCTTGGGGGCCGGACCGATGCGGGGACGCTGCAGCTGCGTCGCGCGGGTGCGGCGATCGCGGGAGCGGCCGAGCGCGTGGCTCGCGTGGCGACAAGCCTGCAGACCGCCATCGACGGGCTCGACGGCGCGGCGGCGACCCAGGCGCTGGCGGAAGGGATCCTGCTCGGCAGCTACCGGTTCGCGACCTACCGTTCCGACGCCCCGCCGTTCGAGCTCGAAACCGTCACCCTGCACACGGCCGACGGCGATGCGGCGGCCTTCCGCAGGGCCGTCGAGGTGGCGACGATCACGGCCGGGTCCGCCACCCTGGCACGGGACCTCGTCAACATCCCCCCGCAGGACAAGCGGCCGCCCGCGCTCGCCGACCGGATGGTCGCCGAGGTGGCTGGCCTGCCCATCACCACCCGCGTGCTTGACGAGCAGGCCCTGGCCGACGGGGGGTACGGCGGCATCCTGGGGGTCGGGCAGGGGTCCAGCGAGCCACCACGGTTGGTGGAGCTGTCCTACGCGCCGGAGGGTGCGACCCGGCACGTCGTGCTCGTCGGCAAGGGCATCACGTTCGACACCGGTGGGATCTCGTTGAAGCCGTCGGTGTCGATGGAGACCATGAAGACCGACATGGCGGGCGCGGCCACGGTCGTGGCTGCCGTGAAGGGCGCGGCCCAACTCGCCCTGCCCATTCGCATCACCGTGCTCGTGGCCCTGGCGGAGAACATGCCGTCGGGCACCGCGACCCGGGTCAGCGACGTCCTGACGATGAAGGGCGGGACCACGGTCGAGGTCATCAACACGGATGCCGAGGGGCGTCTGGTGCTCGGTGACGCGCTGGTTCACGCCTCGGAGCTGGAGCCGGACGCGATCGTCGATGTCGCCACGCTGACGGGCGCCGCCGTCGTCGCGCTGGGGGACCGGATCGGGACCGTGATGGGCTCCGACGACGACCTGGCGACGGCGATCCTCGATGCTGCTGGAACCAGCGGTGAACCCGCGTGGCGCCTGCCGCTGGCCAGCGACGAATACGGTGACCGCGTCGAGGGCTCGATCGCCGACCTCAAGAACTCCGGAGGGCGGGAGGCCGGCACGATCTTCGCCGCGCTGTTCCTCCACCGGTTCGTCGGCGAGGGGATCCCGTGGGCCCACCTGGACATCGCAGGAACGGCCTGGGCCAAGGAGGGCTACGGCGAGGTCAGCAAGGGCGCGACGGGCATACCCGTCCGGACGCTGTTGACCTGGTTGCAGAGCACCAGCGGAGGTGGAGCATGGGAGAGCAACGGCACGGCGGGCGCCTGATTGCCGATGCACTGCAGGCAGAGGGCATCGACGTCCTGTTCACCCTCACCGGTGGGCACATCAGCCCCATCTATGACGGGTGCAAGGACGTCGGCATCCGCGTCATCGACGTGCGGCACGAACAGGCCGCGGCCCATGCTGCGGATGCCTATGCGCGCCTGACCCTGCGTCCCGGTGCTGCCGCCGTGACGGCCGGGCCCGGCGTCACGGATGCGATCACCGGCGTGACCAACGCCTACTACGCCAACGCACCGATGGTCCTGCTCGGAGGGCGCAATCCTCTGGCTCTCGAAGGCATGGGAGCGCTCCAGGACGCACCCCAGATCGAGTTACTGCGTCCGGTGACCAAGCGGGCGGATACCGCTCTGGAGACCCGCCGCCTGCGTGAGGTGCTCGGCTACGCATTTCGTGACGCGCGGTCACCACGCATGGGGCCCACGTACGTCGACCTGCCCATGGACGTTCTCATGGGCACGGTGGACGAGGATCAGGTCGTGCCCGCAGGCGCCCGGTTCACCTCGCCGGCCGGCCCGGATCCGGATGCGGTGCGACGTGCCGCTGAGCTGCTGGCCGCCGCGGAGCATCCGGTCATCCTCTCCGGGTCGGGGACCTACTGGGCCCAGGCCTCCGAGGAACTCGATCAGCTGGCCACGTTGGCGCAGTTGCCCGTCTACGTCAACGGGATGTCCCGCGGCATCCTGCCGTCGGCGCATCCCCACCTGCTCGGTCTGACCCGCAAGCATGCCCTGCGTCAGGCCGACGTGGTGTTGGCGTTGGGCGTCGACTTCGACTTCCGGCTCGGGTACGGCCGTCCGCCCACGTATCGGGATGACGTCGCCGTGATCCATGTCGACCCGCAGGCCGACCGGATCGGCCACAACCGCCCCGTGGAACTCGGCGTCGTCAGCGACGTGCGGGCGTTGCTGACGGCACTGCTGGAGCACGAAGGCACGCTCGGTCGAACCACGGCGTCGTCGTGGCTGGAGGACCTGCGGGCGGATGAGTCCCGTCGGGCGGCCTCCCGCGACGAGGCGTCGATGTCCGACGCCTCGCCGGTACACCCTCTGCGGTTCGCCCGCGAGGTCGCCCGGTGGGTGGACCCGGAGTCGATCGTGATCGGCGACGGGGGTGACATCGTCGCGCACACGGCCGGGCAGGTGCGCGTCGACAAACCCGGGCATTGGATGGATCCCGGACCGTTCGGCTGTCTGGGTGTCGGGGCGCCGTTCGCTCTCGCAGCACGGCACGTCCATCCGGATGCGCCGGTGCTGGTGGTCTACGGCGATGGATCGTTCGGCCTCAACGGCATGGAGTTCGAGTCCGCCGTCCGCCAGGATCTCCCGTTCGTCGGCGTCATGGGCAACGACGGCGCGTGGGGCGAGATGAAGGCCTTCCACGAACGGGTCTACGGGGCCGAGGGCATGGTGGCCCAGGACCTGTCCCAGGCCACGGGCTACGAACGCATGGTCGAGGCCCTGGGTGGGTACGGCGAGCGCGTCGCGCGTCCGCAGGACATCGCGCCGGCCCTGGACCGGGCGCAGGAGAGCGGCGTGCCCGCCCTGATCAACGTGATCCTCGACCGCACGTTCCGGCGTGAGTCCACATCGGCCTACGGCGGGTAGCGCCGGAGGCCGACGGTCGCCGCGCCCGGACGTCAGCTGGTCGCGGCGGCGCCCAACTTCTCGAGGAAGCGCGTGCGATCCACCAGGACGCGGCGGTGTCGGACACGCGCGACCGTCTGACCGGCTTCCTCGATGATGACGTTGAACTCCAGCCGTCGGCCGTGATGGCCGATCAGCGTGGCATTCGCGCAGACCGTGCGGCCGACCGGCGTGGCCTGGAGGTGTTCGATCTCCGCCCAGGTGCCCACGCTGGTGTCGCCGTCCGGCAGGTCGTCGGCAATCGCCTCCACGCAGGCGCGCTCGGCGAGCATCAGCAATGCCGGCGTCCCGAGGACGGGGACATCGCCCGACCCCATCGCCAACGCCGTATGTTGCTCACCCACGTGGAGTTCGCGGGCGAGCTTCAGCCCCGGATCGCACCGGCCCATTGTTGCCCACCTCGCTGCTGCGATGCCCTGTGGTGTGCGACGCACACCGGCGCTCTGTGCACACCATCGACCATGGTAGCGAGCGGCGTGACCGTCACCGGTGCGCTGGTCCAGGTGAAGGCGGGGGGTCTCCGTCCACCCGGGCAGGCGGGCCAGGCCGGATCCCGAGGATGCCCCGAGTGGGCTTTCGGGGGCCGGAAGTGGCACCCTGCGTTCCACGCGGGCCGTCACCCTGTCCGTGTCGTCGCTCGCCGCACGCCTGCCATCGCGCCCTTGGGACCGATGGTGCGCCACCTCGAGGAGTTCGTGTGATCACCCCTGCTGCCATTCTCGGGCTGGTCCTGGCGATGACCGCGACCGGGGGATCGGTCCTGCTGTGGCTGGCGCCCACGTGGGGCAAGGTGCGGCACGGCTACGAGATCCTGACGGCATCGACGATCGCGCTGCTCGCCTGGGGCGCCTGGGGCTCGATGCGCAACCCCGTGCGGTCCCTGGAGGGCACGGATCAGGCGGCGACGGGAGAGGTGGCGCTGGCCCTGCTGCTGGGCCTGGCCGTGGTCACCGCGTTGGCCGTCGTCGGGCTGGTCGCCAAGCTTCCGCCCGTGGTCGCCCGCGTCCTCGGCGTGCTGGCCACCGTGGCGGGGTTGGCCTCGTTCGTGCCGATCGCGCTCATCCGCGACGCGCAGGGGGGAGCGGGCGGTCTGGTCCAGGGGTTGCTCGAGCTGGTGCTGGGCGCGACCCTGCTGGGTGCGATCTGGGTGGGGATGATCCTCGGGCACTGGTACCTCGTCGAGCGGCGCCTCACCAACCGCTACATGGTGTGGATCGCCTGGGTGAACGTCGCGGCGATCGGCGCCGGACTCGGATCCGTGCTGCTCAGCGCCCGCAACCCGGTGCCCTGCGGCGACCTGTCCGGCGCCGCCTTCGAGCAGTGCATCCTGACCTTCGCGCCGATCCTGCGCATCGGCTCGATGACCATCATCCTCGGGCTGGGGGTGCTCGCGCTCGTCGCGCTGATCTCCGGCTTCAACGTCAAGCTGGCGCGCGAAGGTGGCCGATCCATCCAGGCGTCGACCGGCATGTTCTACCTCGCCGTCATCCTGGCCCCGGCCGTCGAGTTCGCCGCGAAGGTCCGGTACTTCAGCTGAGGGCGCCGGACACGGCGGGCGGGTCGGGGTCGCGACCGCGCGTCGCCAGTGCGAGTCCGTCATCGAGCGGGAGCACGGTCGCCGCCAGCAGGTCGTCCGCCGCAAGGTCGTCGAGGAATCGCGCCAGACTGTCGGCATGGTCGCCGTGCCGCAGGACACCCCGGGCGACGAGCACGCCACCCGGACGGAGCAGCCGGCGTGCGTGGTCGAGCGCGTCGGCGTAGCCCGACGGTCCCGCCTGCAGCAGCATCAGGTCGTAGACGCCGTCCGAGAGCCGGGGGAGAACGGCTTCGGGCTGCCCCAGGATCGCGCGCACGCGCGTCCCCACCTCGGCGTCCGCGTATGCGGACGTGGCCAGTCCGTGCGCGTGCGGATCGGCCTCGATGGACGTCAGGACACCGCCCTCGCCGAGCCCGTCCAGCAGCCAGAGACCTGACACGCCACCGGCGCCACCGATCTCGACGGCCGCCCGGGCCTGGCAGGTCGTCGCCACCCACTGCAGGAGCGCCCCCACCTCGGGAGACGGCGACCGCACGGTGTCGGCCGCACGCTCGCGTGCGATCGCGCGCGCACCCTCTTCGGGCGCGAACAGCCGTCGAACCTCGGCCTGCACGTCGGTGTCCACGTCCACTCCTGTTCGTCCACGGTTCTTCGAACGGTAGTCAGAACGCGACCTGGTCGTCGCCCCGACCTACCGGGGTCGTCGCCCGACCGACCTGGCCGCGGCTCCGAACCTCCGATGCGGGTGCCGCAGGCGCGCGCGCTGGATGGCATCGTGCACTCCTCGGGTTGCCGTTCACGGGCGCACCACGCACCCTTGCTGCCCAGACACCTGCATCCCTGCCCCTCAGCCGCATCCACACGCGCCCTGTACCGTCGCGCGTCTCGCCTTCCGGAGTCCACCGTGAGCTACGACCGCGACGAATGGCGCCGCCCCTGGCGGGCCGATCAGGTCCCCGGCGCTGTCGTCACGTCGTCGGGACCGGCGTCGACACCCGACGCACCGTCGACGTCGACATCGGTCGGCACGTCGGACCCGGATGAGCCGGCGGACGTTCGGCGTCATCCGGCGCCGGAGCCGCTGGCACGCTTTCCACAGGCACCGTCGGCCGAGTTCGGCG
>JBDNIX010000018.1:0-5712 GCA_041688045.1 Nitriliruptoraceae bacterium | reverse complement strand
TGACGATCGCGGCCATCACGTCGTGCACCAACACCTCCAACCCCTCGGTCATGATTGCGGCAGCGTTGTTGGCCAAGAACGCGGTCGACCGCGGCATGCAGCGCAAGCCGTGGGTGAAGACGACCTTGGCGCCGGGTTCCAAGGTCGTTGTCGACTATTACGACCGGGCCGGTCTCACCCCCTACCTCGACAAGCTCGGGTTCAACCTCGTCGGCTACGGCTGCACGACCTGCATCGGCAACTCCGGTCCGCTCATCCCCGAGGTGAGCAGGGCCGTCCAGGAAGCCGATCTGGCCGCCGTCGCCGTGCTGTCGGGCAACCGGAACTTCGAAGGCCGGATCAACCCGGACGTGAAGATGAATTACCTGGCGTCGCCACCGCTGGTGGTGGCGTATGCGTTGGCTGGCAGTATGGACATCGACATCACGACCGAACCGCTCGGCACCGACGCCAACGGTGAGCCCGTCTACCTCCAGGACATCTGGCCCTCGACCGAAGAGATCCAGACGGTCGTCAAGGACTCTCTGCTGACGGAGATGTTCACGGACAAGTACGGCAAGGTCTATGAGGGCGATGAGGAATGGCGGTCGCTGCCGACACCGGACGGGGACACCTACGCCTGGGATCCGTCGTCGACCTACATCCGCAAGCCCACCTTCTTCGACGGCATGACCGCCGAGCCAGAGCCGGTTGAGGACATCCATGGTGCTCGCGTGCTGGCGAAGCTCGGCGACTCTGTGACCACCGATCACATCTCGCCGGCGGGCAACATCAAGCTCGACAGCCCGGCGGGGGAATACCTGACCGATCATGGTGTGGAACGTCGTGACTTCAACTCTTACGGGTCGCGTCGCGGCAACCACGAAGTCATGATCCGTGGAACCTTCGGCAACATTCGGCTGCGCAACCAACTCGCCCCGGGTACGGAAGGCGGCTTCACCCATGACTTCACGCAGGACCGTGTGACATCCATCTACGAGGCCGCGCAGAACTATCAGGCGGCCGGGATTCCGTTGGTCGTGTTGGCCGGTGCCGAATACGGCTCCGGCTCATCACGCGACTGGGCGGCCAAGGGAACTGACCTCTTGGGTGTCCGGGCGACCCTCGCCGTCTCGTACGAACGGATTCACCGGTCCAATCTCATCGGCATGGGTGTGTTGCCGCTGCAGTTCCTCGATGGCGATTCGGCGGACTCGCTGGGGCTGGACGGGCAGGGCACCTTCGACATCGCGGGTGTGACCGCGATCAACGACGGCACGGTGCCGGATCGCGTGACGGTGACGGTCACCAACCCCGACGGGGGCACGGTCGAGTTCGACGCCCTGGTTCGTATCGACACTCCGGGTGAGACCGGCTACTACCGGCACGGGGGCATCCTGCAGTACGTCCTGCGTCAGTTGCGCGACTCCTGACCGGGCGCCGCCTTGACCGTTCGGTTCGTGTTGCGGTGCTCGGTGCCGTCCCTGAGTGAGGAGCCCGGCCATGTTCACCACACGTCCCGAACTGCACGGCACCTTCGGCATGGTGTCCTCGACGCACTGGATCGCTTCAGCGGTGGCCATGTCGATCCTCGAACGGGGAGGCAACGCCTTTGACGCAGCCGTCGCGGGCGGGCTGACCCTCCAGGTCGTCGAACCACATCTGAACGGCCCTGCCGGGGAGGTCCCGATCCTGCTGTACCACGCGGCTGAGGATCGGGTTCAGGTCATGGCGGGTCAGGGTCCGGCGCCACAGCAGGCCACGATCGAACGCTTCGAGGAACTCGGCCTGGACCGTGTGCCGGGCACCGGTCTGCTGGCGGCCTGCGTGCCTGCCGCATTCGACGCATGGATGCGGCTCGCGCTCGAGCACGGCCGGCTGCCCTTGCGCGACCTCATGGAGCCGGCCATCGGGTACGCCGCGGGAGGCGTTCCGGTCGTGCCGAAGATGGCGCAGACCATCGCGAGCGTCGAGCAGATGTTTCGCGAGGACTGGCCGACGTCGGCGGCGACATGGTTGCGCGGTGGGGTGCCCGCGCCCGGGAGTTGGCTCACCAACCCGGCCCTCGCCCGGACCTACGACCGAATTCTGTCCGAAGCGGAGGCCGCGGCCTCGGACCGTGACGGTCGGTTCCAGGCGGCTCGCGACATCTTCTATCGAGGGTTCGTGGCTGCCGAGATCGCGGAGTTCTCGCAGACGACCGAACACGTCGACACCTCGGGTCGGGCTCACGGGGGCCTGTTGAGCGGTGACGATCTGGCCACCTTCGAGGTTCCCGTGGAGGACCCGATTTCGGTCGATTATCACCGGTGGACGGTCTACAAGCCCGACAGCTGGAGCCAGGCGCCGGTGTTCCTGCAGCAACTGAAGCTGCTCGAAGGGTTCGACCTGGACGGCACGCGAGCCGACGATCCCGCGTTCGTCCACCTGGTCGTGGAGGTGGCCAAGTTGGCCTTCGCCGACCGGGAGGCGTGGTACGGCGATCCCGTCGTCGCGGATGTCCCCCTGGCCACGCTCCTGAGCGGCGCGTATGCGGATGCTCGGCGGCGCCTGATCAGCGAGGACGCGTCGATGAACCTGCGGCCAGGATCACCGGACGGTCGTCAGCCGCTGCTCCCGCCCGGACTGCCGACACTGGACCCCTCGGAGGGCGCCTCCGGTGGCTCCGGTGAGCCGACCGTCTCGGTCCGCGGCCAGGTCGCGGGTGACACGACACACCTCGATATTGTCGACCGAGACGGAAATATGGTGTCGGCGACGCCGAGTGGAGGCTGGTTGCAGAGTTCACCGGTGATTCCGTCACTGGGGTTCCCGCTCGGGACCCGTGCGCAGATGTTCTGGCTCGACCGTGACCATCCCAACGGCCTTGCCGGGGGCAAACGCCCGCGCACCACCCTGACGTGCACCATGGCTCGTCACGACGGCAAGATGCGCCTGGCGTTCGGAACACCGGGAGGCGACGGTCAAGACCAGTGGTCGCTGACCTTCTTCTTGCGGCACCTTCACCAAGACATGAATCTGCAAGAGGCCATCGACGCACCGATGTTCTCATCCACCCACTTCCCCAGCTCGTTCTTTCCGCGGGCCGCATCCCCCGGACAGCTGCTCGTCGAGGGGCGCTTCCCGCGGGCGACCGTCGATGACCTCCTGGGACGCGGACACCGTGTCCAGGTCGAGGACGACTGGTCGCTCGGACGTCTGTCGGCCGTCGCCGCGGTCGGTGATCCGGGGCCATTCAAGGCGGCAGCCAATCCGCGCGGCATGCAGAGCTACGCCGTCGGGCGATGATGCCAGGCGGTCAGGCGTCGGAGTCCTGGCCGACCGCTCGCAACGTCAGCAGCGATTCCGTGACGTGATCGGTCACCCGACGTAGGTCCCTGGCCAAGGTCTGCCGCCGCCGCGCCGGGACGCCCGCGAGGATTTCCTTGGCCATGTGCTCCAACAGCAACGTCGCCTGCTCTAGAGCAGTGCTGCCAGCGTCGGTCAGGTTTAGGTGGGACTCGCGCCGATCTTGTTCGTTCAACCGGCGCGCCAGCAGTCCCTTGCGGACCAGCACGTCGACACTTTCCGAGATGGCCGGAAGCGTGATGGTCGCCAGTCGGCCGAGCGCGGTCACCGTGGTGTACCCGTCCGAGACTCGCTCCAGGAGGCGATACTGCCGGAACGTCAACGGCGGATCCACGGCCCGAAGGACCGCGTTCTCCAGGCGGGTCAACCGTGGCGCCAGTTCGAACAGCGCCTGACCGGAGTCCGTTTCCGGGGGTGAAAGCTGGTCGATGCTGGGACCCTCCTGTGGCGGTGCGTGCAGCATGCCCTCGTCGGAAGCCAGATGCCGGACGGCCCCAACGTAGTCGGTGCGCCACCGGCCTCGACGTCAGAGGACGCGGTTGGTGGCTCGCTCCCATCCGGCCGGACTCAGACGCCAGACGCACGTTGTGCCGCGGACGACCATCAGAGCAGCCATGCCGACCCACAAGCCGAGAATTCCCCCCTCGAGTCGGAGCGCGATGAGTCCTATCGGTACGAGGGCGCCCAGGGAGGCCAGTGCGGTTGACCACAGCAGGAACCGCAGGTCGCCGATGCCCATGAGGATGCCGTCCGCCACGAACACGACGCCGCCGATTGGCAGCAGGAGGGCCATGAGCCACCACACCTGTCCAATGTCGATCAGGACGCCGGCGTCACGTGTGAAGAGGCGTGGCGCAAGGCCGCCGAGAGCAAACACGACCGGGGTCAGGACGATCCCGGTCACGACGCCCCATCCGAGCAGTCTCTTGGTCTGCTGGTAGGCCAAAGATGTCTCGCCCGAACCGAGCGATGTCCCCACCATCGCCTGCCCGGCGATCGCGAATCCGTCCAGGGTCAGGGCCAGCAGCGTCCACACCTCTCGGACCACTTGATGGCCGGCAATCACGGTGATCCCCATTCGCGCGGCGATCGCCGTGGTGATCAAGGTGCCGCTGAGCAAGGAGGGCGTGCGGAGGAACAGATCGCGGGAAATCCGCACCAGTCGCCGCATCGCGGTGGGGTTGAAGCGAAAGTCAGGAGATTGAAGCGTTCTCCTGCCCTGGAGCAGGAAGGCGACGGCCGCACCAGTTTGGGCGATGACGGTGCCCCAGGCGGCTCCGGCGATGCCCAGGCCAGCCTGATGGATGAGGAGATAGCTGACGATCACGTTCGCGACGTTGGCCAGCAGGGAGATCTTCAGTGGCGTCGTGGTGTCTTTGAGGCCGCGGAAGGTGCCGTGGCCCACCATGATGATCAGGAAGGGGACGGCGGACCAACTCCGAATCTGCAGGTACGTCAACGTCGGAGCACGAACATCGCCGGTCGCTCCCATGAGTTGCGCGATGAGCGGGGCGGTCCCTTGCAGCACGACGAACAGGGCGACACCCAGGCCCAATGCGAGCCACAGAGCCTGCATCGCGTAGGCAACAGCTCCGGCGCCGTCGCCCGCCCCCCGGTGGCGCGCCACCTCGGCCGTTGTGCCGTAGGTCAGGAAGTTGAAGGTGACGAAAAGTGTGGTGAAGACCGCGAGGTTGATGCCCAGCGCAGCAAGAGGCACAGGGCCAAGGGCTCCGACGAGCGCCGTATCGACGAGGGAAAGCAGCGGGTCCGCGGCCAACGCACCCATAGCCGGCAACGCGAGGCGGCCAATCTCCCGATCCATCCCGTCCAGCCGGTGCCTCGCCATGCAGCCAGCCCTCGCCACCGGGTGCCCTCGTATCCCGTGGCAGACTATTCGCTGGCCAGCGCTTGGCCCCATCGGTTGACGCCGATGTCCCCACCTGGCCACCGCGATACCTTGGTCGGTTCGAGCGCGATGCGGCTTGGCGTCGTCGTTCCTTCAAGGAGGCAGCCAATGAGCGATCCCCGATGGCCGGAAGATCCTGGTAGCGACCGACCCGATGCCCAGGATGCGGATCCCACGCGACCCCTGCCGCCGCCTGCCTCCGGCTCATCCCCAGGGTCAGGCGACCCCGATCCGACCCAGCAACTGCCGTCGCAGCCGTCAGGCCAGCCCTGGGAAGCCGAGGTTCCGGTCCGATCCCGTGACGCGCAATCGGATCCCGGGAACGCCTACGCCAATGACCCGTACTCCGCAGACCCGCTACCCGTCGCGGAGGAGTCCGGACGCGGCAAGCAGATCGCGATCGGGGCGATCAGCGCACTCCTCGGCTTCATCCTGGCCTTCGTCGTCATCGCCCTGTTCACGGACGATGACGCCCCGGT
>JBDNIX010000181.1:0-2934 GCA_041688045.1 Nitriliruptoraceae bacterium | reverse complement strand
TTGACCGTCCGGGGCTGACGTATTCACGTGTGATTTCGCTGGTCGTCATCACTAGCCTGCGGCCGAACCCACGCCGAACCCACGCCGAACCCACATGGAGGAATCCACCTTGTTCAGCACCGGTCCCGCCGTGAGAACGCTTCCCGACGTTGACCTGGATCAGGCCGTCGACGTGCTGCGCCGCCACGGCTTTCACGTACGAACAGGACGACGATCGCACGGTGATGAAGAAGCCGGGATTGCGCTTCGCGTTCAAAGCACATCAGCGCCCGATGGAGGCGTCCCTCGTTTCGCGCGACAGCGAACTGCGGCTGGCGTTGCGCTATGACGTCTTCGTGATGCTCGACTCGGGCGAGCTGGAAGAGCAGGCTGACCGCTTGGTACAGGCCATCGCCTGAGCGGCGGTCTCCGCTCGGAAGTCGCCAAGGGCTCCGGTGCTACGCTCGTGGCCGGCACGGCGCTCACCGGTTCGGACGGGCGTGGACGTGTCCTGACCGACACCCCTCGCGAACTGCGCCTCATCTGGCGGTCCCGCGCCCTGATATGCGCGGCTGACTCGCGGCCCTCGCCTTTCGATCCTTGCGGAGCATCACCGTGGTCTCGACCAACAGCCTCAAGAACGGCATGACCCTCCTGATCGACAACAAGCTCCAGCAGATCGTCGAGTGGAACCACCACAAGCCCGGTAAGGGCGGTGCGGTCGTGCGCACCAAGCTCAAGGAGGTCGAAACCGGCAAGGTGGTGGAGAAGACCTTTCGGGCCGGGGAGGAGGTCGATCAGGCGATCGTCGAGCGTTCGACCGTGCAGTTCTTGTTCAAGGAGGGTTCGGACTTCATCCTCATGGACAACGCCACCTTCGACCAGCGCATCGCGCCGGCCGAGGCCATCGGGGAGGCCGCCGACTACCTCGTCGAAGGCGACGAGCTGCAGATCCAGGTCTACGACGGACGCATCGTCGGCGTCGAGCTCCCCGCCTCCAAGGACCTTCAGATCACCCAGACCGATCCCGGGTTCGCCGGCAACACCGCCACCTCGGCGACCAAGCCCGCCACCCTGGAAACCGGCAAGGAGATCCAGGTCCCGTTGTTCATCGAGCAGGGTGAGAAGGTCAAGGTCGACACCCGCTCCGGTGACTACCTTTCGCGCGCTTGATGGCCACGGATCACCGCGAAACCCCGCCCGACCGTGCCCCCCGGCGCACGGACACCAAGAGCCCCCATCGCGCCCGAGCCCGTGCCCTCAAGATCCTCTTCCAGGCCGACGTCCGAGGCGTCTCGCCGCAGGTCACCCTCCAGCGCCTGGTCGACGAGCCCGCCGCGCGCGCGATCCTCGACGCCGTCGACGACCTGTCCTCCAGCGGTGAACTGCTCCCTCCCGTCGTGGAAGGAGCCATGGACGTCGAGCTGGTGTCGTCCGACCACACCGACGCAGGGACCAGCGCAACTTCCGTGGGAGCCGCGGCGCAGGGGGAAGCGGACGATGGCGCGGCCCTGGACGACTTCACCCGGACGCTGGTTGCCGGCGTGCACAACGACCGGACACGCATCGACGCGTTGATCGCCCGGTTTGCGCGGAAGTGGCAGATCTCGCGGATGCCGGTGGTCGATCGGACCGTGCTACGGCTGGCGACCTATGAGCTGATCCACGAGGACACCTCTCCGGCCATCGTGATCGATGAAGCGGTCGGCCTGGCCAAGGCGATGTCGACCGACGATTCGGGTCGCTACGTCAACGGCGTGCTGGAGTCCATCCGCCGGGAGCTGACCGAGAACCCCCTGCCCCGCGACATCCCCGATGATGCCGCCGAGGCGGAAGAACTGGCCGAACTGGCCGGCGCGCCGGTTGGGTTGGACGATGCAGGCGCTGTGGACGCGGTAGGTGCTTCCGCGGAAGCGGCCGATGCCGATCCGGCTGATGCGGATGACTCCGCGGAAGCGGCTGTCCACGCCCCGACCGAGCCCGAGGCGGTCGATGAGGATCCGCCACCCTCGGAAGCCGATGCAGGGTCCGGCGAGTCTCCGCCCAGCCCCTTCGAGGATGATCGCCCGCACCTCGACATCGCCGCGCAGCCCTCCCTGTTCGGGGACAGCGTCGGTCGTTGACCTCCTGTGTGGAGGTGATCGCCACCCGCACGCTGCACTTCGCCTGTGGAAGACTCGTGTCCAACGACGGGTCGTCGCAGCTACGGTCCTGTGGTCCACAGCGAGGTCGATCCAAGGGTTGTCGCCCTCGTGCGGTCGGGTTAGTGTCTGATGGTATGGATCGGCATGAGATGCGGTAGCAAGTCTGCCACAGCGATCGGGGGAGTACGTGACAGGGGTCGTCGGGGGAAGGCGCGTCGCCGCCGTCTTCGCTGCTGCCTTGGTCTTCGCAGCCTGCACGGGCGAGCCGGAGGACGAGGGTCCCGCTGATGTCGCCGATATCGAGGAACAGGATCCGGACCCCGCCGCATCCTCCGACGCAGCGACGGATGAAGGAACCCCAGACACCGACGACGATGCCGAGCCCGAGACGGACGAAGAGGCCGACCCAGAACCAGATCCAGCGCCCGACGCCGACTCGGACCCCGCCACCTACAGCGGCTACCCAATCGACCAACCCGTCGAAGACATCTCCGTCATCGATGAGGCCTACGTAGAAGAAGTCCTCCGAGTCCTCGACGAAAACTACGTTGATGTTGTTCGGGCGGTGCAAGATGTCGGCGTCGGAAACATCGATGACGTTGTTTACGCCGAATTTCTACTGCCTGCAGCTCTCACCTTCTCGGAAACAGATGAACGTGCTGCCCTCGACCGAATTATCGACTTCCAGGAGCGCGGCGGCTTTCAAGATTCCCCACAAGCTCTGACAAGCTCTGTAGCTCGCCTCCTGTCGGTTCAGAACGATTGTCTAAGCGCGGAACTGGATCGCGACGCGTCGCCTCTGTACGCGGCG
>JBDNIX010000180.1:0-10051 GCA_041688045.1 Nitriliruptoraceae bacterium | reverse complement strand
GTCCTGCTCACCGCCACGCTCGGCCCGATCCTGGCTCTCGCCGCGGATCGCTGGCCAGTGCGAGATACCGGACCCGCTCCTGCGCCTCCCCAGCCCGAACCGGGCGGCGGCTGATCAGAGCGTCGCGCGGCGGTCCAATCGGTCCGCGATCGCCGCGCACACCCGTGCGAGGTCCTCGACGTCCTGCTCCGTCAGCGCGTCGAAGATGAGTTCTCGCACCGTGCCGACATGGCCCGGCGCTGCGGCGACCACCTGGTCGACGCCGGCGGCCGTAAGGACCGCGAGAGTCGCCCGGGCATCGTCGGGTGCCGGCCGTCTGGTGACCCACCCACGCCGCTCCAGTCGGGTGACGACATGCGAGAGCCGTGACAGCGAAGCGTTCGCCTGCGCGGCCAGATGACTCAGTCGGAGCGAACGCTCCGTCGCCTCGCTCAAGAGCGCCATGACCCAGTACTCGAAATGGCTCATGCCGGAATCGCGCTGCAGCTGCTGCTCGAGTTCGGCTGGCAGCTTGAGAATCACCGCAGCCACGCTGCGCCACGCCTGCTGCTCCCTGGCATCCAACCATCGCGGCTCGTGCATTCCACCACCCGTCGTCGACGACAGCCAGCATGCCACATCGTTGATGCGTCAAGCAGCGCAGCCACCTCGATGCCTCTGGTTGACCCGACGTCATACATGCCGTACCGTCTTTAGTTGATGCTTCAATGAATGCGAGAATCGCGATGTCTTCCCGGTCTCTGCCACAGACGACGCCACAGCCGCCCGACGGTGCAACGGAACCCGACCGGATGCCCGCGCTGTTCATCAGTCACGGGGCGCCGCCCCTGGTCGACGACGAGCGCTGGACCGGCGAGCTCGCCGAGCTGGCCACACGGCTCCCTCGACCGGAACAGATCCTGATCGTCTCGGCGCACTGGGAGGCTGCGCCGCTGATGCTCGGCGCCACCCATACCGCACCGCTGGTCTACGACTTCGGCGGATTCCCGCAGCGCTTCTACGAAGCGACCTACGAGGCCCCCGGCGCCCCGGAACTCGCCGATGCGGTCGAGGTGATGATGCCCCACTCCCAACGGGTCGTTCGCACCGATCGAGGGCTCGACCATGGCGCCTACGTCCCGCTGAGTGTGATGTATCCCGATGCCGACATCCCGGTTCTGCAGATGTCGTTGCCGACGCTGGAACCCGACGCGCTCCTGGATCTGGGCGGCCGGCTCCGCGAGCTGCGCGACCAGGGCGTCCTGATCATCGGGTCCGGTTTCACGACCCACGGGCTGCCCTTTCTCTCCCGGGAACACTGGATGTCCACGGACGCGGCTCCACCCGGGTGGTCGTCGGAGTTCGACGCATGGGCGCGCGAGACCCTGCAGCGAGGCGACATCGAATCGCTGGCCGCCTTTCGCGACCGCGCTCCGGGCATGCCGTACGCGCACCCGACCATCGAACACTTTGCTCCGCTGTTCGTGACGCTCGGAGCCGGAACCCATACCGAGCGCGCACCGGACCAGGTGATCGACGGCTTCTGGATGGGCCTGGCAAAGCGGTCGCTGCAGGTCGCCTGACGGCGCGTGACGTCGGCACTCTTGACGTATCGACAAACGTCGATGTAATCTTCCGGCTGCTCATCGATGTTTGTCGATGTGACGTCCGCCCGACCATCGTCGCGTGATGTGTGGAGACCAAGCCGTGCACCGCTTTCCGATCGCCATCATCGGCGCCGGGCCCATCGGGCTGGCCGCCGCCGCGCACCTCGTCGAGCAGGGTGAGGACTTCGTCGTGCTCGAAGCCGGCGAGGGCCCCGGTACCACCGTTCGCGAGTGGGGGCACGTCCGTCTCTTCTCGCCGTGGAGCTACGTCGTCGACGGCGCAGCGGGCCGGTTGCTGGAACGCGAGGGCTGGCAGACACCGGACCCGGACCTCTACCCCACCGGGGGGGATCTGGTCGACCGATACCTCGAACCGCTGGCGCAACTTCCGGACATCGCACCGTCCCTGGTCACCCGGACCCGCGTGGCACACATCACGCGCGCCGGTGCCGACAAGCTCTCCAGCTCTGGACGCGACGACCTGCCGTTCGAGCTGGTCGTGGACGGACCCGACGGCCGCAGCCGTCTGCGTGCCCGCGCGGTGATCGATGCGACCGGTACCTGGCACCGGCCGAACCCTCTGGGAAGCGACGGGCTTCCGGTCGATGGCGAGGCGACCTTCGACGACGTGATCACCCGACGGATCCCCGACGTCGGTGGCGCGGACCGCGACCGGTACGCCGGGCGGTCCACGCTGGTGATCGGCGCGGGCCACTCGGCCTTCAACGCCATTCTGGATCTCGCAAATCTCGCGGACTCGGCACCCGGTACGCAGGTCATCTGGGCGATCCGCGGCCAACAGTCGGGCCGCCTGTTCGGTGGCGGCGGCAACGATGCCTTGGCTCGGCGGGGAGCGTTGGGTGCCGCCGTCCGCGATCTGGTCGATACGGGGCGCGTCCGTCTGATCACCGACTTCCGCACCACCGGTCTGGAACGACACAACGGTGGGGCGGTCGTCGTGGGGACTGACGAGCTCGGCGTCGAGAGCCGCATCGGACCCGTCGACGAGATCGTGGCACTGACCGGCTTCCGCCCCGACCACGCGTTGAGCTCGGAGCTGCGTGTCTGCTTCGATCCGATCGTCGAGGCCACACCCGCACTGGCGCCGTTGATCGACCCGAACCTTCACTCCTGTGGAACGGTCCCACCGCATGGCGCGGCCGATCTGGCCCACCCGGAGACGGGCTACTACGCCGTCGGCATGAAGTCCTACGGCCGCGCCCCGACCTTCCTGCTGCTGACCGGCTACGAACAGGTCCGTTCCGTGGTCGCGATGCTCGTCGGGGATCTGGAAGCTGCCGCGCGTGTGGAATTGGTCCTTCCGGAGACGGGGGTCTGCTCAACCGACGCGCTCGTCAACGACGTCCGCGAGCTGGCGCCCGTCGGCGCCGGTGCCCCCACACCACTCCCCCAGGTGGGCGGCGGCTGCTGCACCTGACCACCCACTGCACGGCCCTGGCTCACGCCGGGCGCTCAGAGGTGCAACACCGCACCGATGACCACCCACTGCACCGCTGACCACCCACCGCACCGGGCGGCGTGGCGCTCAACCTGCCGTCTGGTCGTCAGGCGGTCACATGGCGGTCCGCCGACTCGGACGGGCCGGTCGGGGCCGTGACGGCTTGCGGGTCCCGGCCGATCGTCAACCAACGGACGACGATGGCGACCGGGACCGCCTCGCCCACCAGCCGCGCGACCCCTTCGTGCCGGTGTCGCGCCAGCAGCACCGCACCCCCGCCGGGACGGCCAGGGTCACGATGAGCCCGATCACCTGCAGCTGCGCAAGCGCATGACCAAGGCGGAGCTGGTCGCACGCGAGACTCACCGCGACGGCCACATCGTCCACGTCCGCCCGGAGTTGGTGATCGAGATCGCGTTCGAAGGGTTCGTGCCTTCCACGCGGTAGCCCGGCGGGTTGGCCCTGCGGTTCGCCTGCGTCCGGTCCTACCGTCCGGACAAGCCACCCGTCCATGCCGACACGCTGGCGACCGTCCGTGCCATGCATGCCGGGGGGCAGCTGCCTCCAGGTTTCTGACCAAGGTGGCGAAGCGGGTGGAAGCCGCAAACGCCCTGGTCGGCACCGTCGCCATGCGCTCAGAGGGGGCCGTTGGTCCCAAGGGCTGGCCGCGTTGGTCACCCGACGAGCTGCCCATCGGCGGTGTT
Source organism: Nitriliruptoraceae bacterium (assembly GCA_041688045.1). Taxonomy (GTDB): domain Bacteria; phylum Actinomycetota; class Nitriliruptoria; order Nitriliruptorales; family Nitriliruptoraceae; genus CSSed11-175R1. The sequence goes on along the minus strand of JBDNIX010000180.1, from coordinate 6,302 downwards.
ACGTCCCGGCGTGAACATCGAGACTCAACAGCACATCGAAGAATTCGACACCGCGCGGGAACGCGCAAGGAGAACGGAAGATGACCAAGCGCCTACGGCTCCTCGGAATGGTTCTGGCAGCGATCGGTCTGGCCTTCATGATCGGTGGCGGGGTCGCGTTCGCGATGACGCAGGACGGCTACGGATCCCTGCAGAGCTTCAGCGAGGCCCAGAACGTCACCCTTTCCTACGACGAAGAAGGCCGGCTCCTGGACCGTGGCGCCCCCGAAGGGGCTGAAGCGATCCTGGACCTGCTCCGTGACGACTGGGGCTACCCCGTGGTCGAGGGCGACCTTGACCCCGCGGACCCGCTGGTGAACACCGCTTCTGAATACATGTACCAAATGTCGACGGTCGGGTACCACGTCCTGAACGACACGGTCGAGGTGGAACTCGCGGAGACCGTCGAGTACAACGGTGAGACCTTCGAGGCCGGCACGCACGAATTCGCCATCGACGGTCGCTACTGGACCGACTTCGACCGGATGCACCCGATCGAAGGTCCCGCCCGCGAGATGGCGTGGTCCGGCACCGTGCACGGCCTGTTCGGTGAACTCGGCGTCGGCACCGTCACCCACTCGGCACTGCAGCTGGCGCTGGCCATGTCCGGCCTGCTCGCCGGCATCGGCGTCACCCTGCTGATCGCCGGAGGCGGCCTGTTCTGGGTCGGACGCAGCGAACCGGAAGCGCGGTAAGGCCTCGAAGCGGGCCAGAGCGCGCGGGGTGAGTTGATCAGGAACTGAGGTCGGCGGCGGATCTCTCGCTCCCCGCGGCTCGGATCTGATCGACCGAAAGGCCCTCCGGCACCGGAGGGCCTTTCGTCATGCCATCGGCCGCGGCGATCACCGCGGCCGGATATCTCAGCCGAAGCGACCGGTGATGTAGGCCTCGGTGCGGGGGTCGGCGGCGTCGGTGAAGATCTTCTCCGTCGAGTCGTACTCGACCAGAACGCCGGCCCGGTCCTGGGTGCCCTCGTCGACCTCCAGCGTGAGGAAGGCGGTCTTGTCGGAAACGCGCGCCGCCTGCTGCATGTTGTGGGTGACGACCACGATCGTGTAGTGCTTGGCGAGGTCCCGCATCAGTTCTTCGATCCGGAGGGTCGCGATGGGATCCAGGGCGGAGCAGGGCTCATCCATCAGGATGACATCCGGCTGAACGGCGATCGCCCGCGCGATGCACAGGCGTTGCTGCTGCCCGCCCGACAATGACAGAGCGCTCGTGGTGAGCTTGCCCTTGACCTCGTCCCAGATGGCGGCGTCCCGCAACGCCGCCTCGACCACGTTGTCGAGGTCGCCGTCGAAGCCGTTGATGCGCGGCCCGAAGGCAACGTTGTCATAGATGGACTTCGGGAACGGGTTGGGCTGCTGGAACACCATCCCGATGCGCCGCCGCACCTCGACCGGGTCGACCTCGGCGCCGTAGATGTCGACCCCGTGGTACAGCACATCTCCGTCGACCCTGGCTGACGGCACCAGGTCGTTCATCCGGTTCAACGAGCGCAGCAGCGTGGATTTGCCGCACCCACTGGGCCCGATCAGCGCGACGATCTCGTTGGTGGGGACCTGCATGCTGACGTCGCGAACCGCGGTGTCCGACCCGTAGTGGACGCTCACGCTGTCGAGGGTGAAGATGGCCTCCACGTCGGTCGCCGGCTCCCCCTGGCCCAGGTCGGGATCGCGCTGCGTGACGTCGATGGCGACGTCGCGGCCCGCTCGTTGCCGCTCCTGCGTGGTGGTGGGGTTCTCCATGCCGATCTCCTGGGTCGCCGGGTGTTCCTGGTCGTGGTCGGGGTCGTTCACATTCGCTTCGAGTACTTGTTGCGCAGCGTGATGGCCGTTGCGTTCATGATCAGCAGGACGGCCAACATCACGATGATGCCGGCGGACGCCGCCTCGATCTGGAAGCCTTCCTGGGGACGCTTGACGAAGTCGAAGATCTGGATTGGCAGCGCACCGAAGCTCTCGAAGAGGTTCCACGGTTCGTTGTCGGCCCTGCGGCTGAAAACGGCTCCCGCCACCAGGATCGGTGCCGCCTCGCCGACTGCCCGGGACAAGGCGAGGATGGTTCCGGTGAGGATGCCGGGCATCGCCACGGGCAGTACCTGCTTGTAGGTCGCCTGCCAGGGGGTTGCCCCGAGCGCCAACGCGCCGTTGAAGATCGACGGCGAGACGGCCCGTATGGCTTCCCGACCGGCCACGATGATGACCGGCAGGATGAGCAGCGACAAGGCCATTGCACCGCTGATCAGCGTGCGCCCGAAGTTCAGGAGGTAGACGAAGACCGCGGCGGCCAGGAGCCCGTACACGACTGAGGGCACGCCGGCGAGGTTTGCGATATTGACCTGCATGAATCGCGTGAAGCGATTGTCCGGCGCGAAGACCTCGAGGTAGATCGCGGCACCGATACCAACCGGGAAGGAGAACAAGGCGGTCAGGACCATGAGTGACAACGTGCCGGTGAGGCCCGTCCGGATCCCCGTGTCCTGCGGGGTCCGACTCGAATAGGAAGTGAGAAACGACAGGTCCAATCGACCGATGCCGTCACGGAACACGTCGACGAGCAGCACCGCGAGCACGAGCAGGGTGAGCAGCGTGGCGGCCAGCAGCACCGACTCGAACAATCGCTCGCGGGTGGACCGACTGCGGGGAGACGCCATCGACTGGGCAATCTGCTCGGCAGTGCGCCGTGGGGTCGTCAACACACTCATGAATAGACCTCCCGGAAACGCTTGACGAATCGTTGAGCGATGAGGTTCAGGCCAAAGGTCATCACGAAGAGGACCAGCCCGACGGCGAAGATCGAGTTGTAGGTCAACGACCCACGGGAGGCCTCACCGGTGACCGCCTGCACGATGTAGCCGGTCATCGTCTGCACCTGATCGCCGGGATCGAGCGTCATCGTGGGCAGGTTGCCGGCCGCGATCGCGACGATCATGGTCTCCCCGATGGCGCGCCCCATGCCCAGGATCACCGCGGAGACGATCCCCGACAGTGCTGCCGGACCGATCACCTTGCGCACCACCGTCGATCGCGTCGCACCCATCCCATAGGCCGCCTGGCGCAGGGAGTTCGGCACGGCGCTCATCGCATCCTCGGACAGTGAAGCGATCGTGGGAACGATCATGACGCCGACGACCAGCCCGGCACTGAGTGCGTTGAAGATCTGAATCGATCCATCAGGAAGAAGCGCTCGAAGCTGCGGCGTGACGAAGGTCAGGGCGAAGTAGCCGAGGACCACGGTCGGAACTCCTGCCAGTACCTCGAGCGCCGGCTTGACCGTCTTGCGGATGCCCGGGCGTGCGTACTCGGAGAGGTACGCGGCCGCGCCCAGTCCAAGCGGTACGGCGACCAGCAGGGCGATGCCCGTGACCAGCAACGTGCCATTGACGAGCGGCAGGATCCCGATACGGAAGGCTTCGCTGGCAGGGTCGCCGAATGGCCGCCACGCGGTGTCGGTGAAGAACTCCACGATCGAGATGTTGCGAAAGAAGACGGAACCCTCGATCAGGAGGACGGCCAGGATCGCCAGGGTCGTCAGAATCGACAGGACGCCGCAGGCGAACAGGATGCGCATGACGATGCGTTCGCCGATGCGGTTGCTGCGTCGGCGAAGGTCCACCTCGCCGGGACTCACCGTTGAACTCGCCATCATGGGACTCCGTTCATGGTCGAGGCATGGCGGTGCCCGGCCACCGCAACGGGTGGCCGGGCACCGCCGGAAAGGGCCAGGAAATCAGTGCGTCAGCCTGCCGATCCGATGGCGGATTCGACGGTGGCACGCGCCTCGTCGAGCGCCGCGTCGGAAGCCGGGATGTAGCCGACGTCCTCGATGACGTCGTTGACCGTGTCGAGGTAGAACGCCACGAAGTCGGCGACTACCGGGTCGGAAAGGGCGTCATTGCGGACGTAGATGAACAGCGGGCGGGCCAGCTTGTACGAGTCGTCCTGCGCAGTCTCCGGGCTCGGCTCCACGCATCCGTCACCGGCGTCGTAGTCGATGGCATCCAGCGTGTCCGTGTTGTTGACGTAGTACGCGTACCCGAAGTAGCCCCAGGATCCGGGCGTCCCGATCACGCCCTGGGCGATGATGTTGTCGTCCTCGGAGGCGTTGAAGTCCTGCCGGGGCTGCTCGATGTCGTTGGGCTCCAGCACGGTCTCGTTGAAGAAGTCGTAGGTTCCCGAGTCCGATCCCGGCGCGAAGATCTCGATCGGTTCGGCGGGGAAGTCGGGGTTGACTTGGTCCCAGCTGTCGACGCCGTCCGGCCCCCAGATGGAGACGATCTCGTCAGTGGTGAGACACTCGACGAACCCGGTGTCCGGACTGGTGACCATCGTCAACGCATCGGTGCCGACACGTACCTCGGTGAATTCGATGCCGGCATCGGCGCACGCGTCGACCTCGTCCTGCTTGATCGGCCGGGAGGCGTTGGAGATCTGGGTGTCGCCAACGTTGCAGAAGCGCTCGAAACCGCCACCCGATCCGGAGATCGACAAATTGACGATCACGTCGGGCTGTACGGCGGCGTACTCCTCGGCAATGGCGTCGGTCAGGGGCCCGACGGTTGAGGAACCGTCGATCGCGATCGACCCGGAGAGGGCATCACCGCCGGCGTCCGCCATTTCGTCCTGCTCGGCGTCGCCATCTGCGGCGTCTTCCTCGGTCTCTTCCTCGGTCTCGTCGGCTGCGGCGTCGGTCGCGTCGCCGGCGTCATCGCTGCCACCACAGGCGGCGATCAGGACGGCCACGGCCAGCAGGGCGCCGACGGTCTTGCGGGAGTGGGTGCGCATGTCGATGCGGCTCCTCGAACGTTGGGTGTGTGTGCACTACGGCGCCTTGTTCGCCGTACGACCCGGACGCTACGGAGCCCAGTTGACGGTCCACCTGTCAACGAATGAACGGAGAGTGAACGCTTGCGGTCACCGTTCACATTCGCCCGGCCGGGGCTGCGCCGCCTCGACCCGCCATTCCCCCTTACCCCGACACACTCCCCCAAGACCCCGACACACAAAACTCCCGGGCTGATGCCCGGGAGTCTTGGGAGGACGGTTGATCTCCGTCGGTGCTGTGTACCCCCGATGGGATTTGAACCCACGTTACCGCCGTGAGAGGGCGGCGTCCTTGGCCGCTAGACGACGGGGGCGCGGCGTGAAAGCATAGCCGGGGCTGCACTTCACGGTCGACGCGATGAGACTCCATCGCAGCGACCAAGCTCGGGGGGAAGGACTCGAACCCTCAATAACTGGACCAGAACCAGTCGTGTTACCGATTACACCACCCCCGAAAGGGCAGCGGACCGGTGATCACCTCGGAAGCCTGAGCGCGCGCCGCTACCGGTCTGGATATCCGGTGGCGCACCCAGCCGAGGGAGCCGGTTCGCGACGCGCAGCGTACGTCGGCGGACCTGCGACCGCAAAGCGCCGCGCGAGCGGGCATCAGGGCGTGTCGGGCTGAGCCTCCTGCGCGACCGGCAGCGCCGCCCGCAGACGGGCCAGGCTGGCCTCGCGGCCCAGCAGTTCGATCGACTCGAACAGCGGCGGGCTGACCGAGGATCCCGTGACGGCGACACGCACCGGTTGGGCGACCTTGCCGAACCCGATGCCGAGCTGTTCGGGCAGCGAGCGCAGCGCGGTTTCGATCGCCTCCACGGTCCACGCCACGTCGGCGAGCACGGCGATGGCCGCCTCGATCGCCTCCGGCGCGCCCTTCTTTGTGAACACCTTCTGCACGCTGTCGGGATCCAGGTCGAGGTCGGCGACCAGGAACGGAGGTGCGTAGTCGATGATCTCGTCCAGCTGCTGCATGCGTTCCTGCACCAACGGGACGAGTCCGTGGACCACCGCCCGCTGCTGCTGTGTCGGCGGCGTGTCGAGGAGCGCCACCTCGCCGTAGGTGCCGTCGAGGTGGGGCACCAGCCGGTCGGTGAGCTCGTCGACATCCATGTCACGGATGCGTTCGCCGTTGAAGGCACGGAGTTTGTCGACGTCGAATGCGGCTGGTGAGCGGCCGACGGCGGTCAGGTCGAACTCGGCGATCAGATCCGCGTCGTCCAGGCGTTCGCGACCGTCCTTGGGGGCCCAGCCGAGCAGAGCCAGGTAGTTGCGTAACGTCTCCGGAAGAAAGCCCTGCCGGCGGAACTCCTGGATCGATACCGAGCCGTGGCGCTTGGACAGCTTCTTGCGATCCATCCCGACGACCATCGGCAGGTGCGCGAACGCTTCCGGGGCGCGCCAGGACGCGTCACGCGCCGGCAGCCCGACCGCGGC
>JBDNIX010000179.1:0-7349 GCA_041688045.1 Nitriliruptoraceae bacterium | reverse complement strand
TGCGGCGCAGCGCGTCGAGGGCGTCGATCTCCCGTCGCTACGGACCGGTCTGGACGAGTTGTTCGGTCCGGCCGACCCGGATGCGCTCGATCGGCAACGCCTCGCGGCTGCACTGGGGGTACTGCGCCGACTGACCGTGATCGCCGGCGGTCCCGGGACCGGTAAGACCTACACCGTCACACGGGTCCTCGCGCTGCTCCACGCCGAGGCGCTCGCACGGGAGCCCGACCGCCCGCTGCGCGTCGCACTCGCCGCGCCGACGGGCAAGGCGGCCGCCCGTCTGCAGGACTCGCTCCGCGACGGTCTCGCCGAACTCACCCTCGACCCGGCCGTCCGTGACGCGCTCGAACGCACCCCCGCGTTCACCCTGCACCGCCTGCTCGGAACCCGCCGCGATTCCGCGACCCGCTTCCGCCACTCGGCGGCTGACCCCCTCCCGCACGACGTCATCATCGTCGACGAGGCCTCCATGGTCTCCCTGCCGATGATGGCCAAGCTCGTCGATGCCGTCCGCGACGACGCGCGCCTGGTGCTGCTCGGTGACCGCGACCAGCTCGCCTCGGTGGAGGCCGGAGCCGCGTTCGGGGACATCTGCGGCCCGCACGGCAGTCGGCCGGTGCTGTGCCTGTCCCCAGCTGCGGTCACCGAACTCGAGGAGGCCCTCGGCGCCCCGGTGGGACCGGACGAACTTGCCACGGAGCCGGGCGTGTGGGATGCGATCGTGCGTCTCGACCGGTTCCGCCGCTACGACGAACAGAGCCCGCTGGGAACCATCGCGACCGCCATCCAGCGCGAGGACACCGCACCTGGCGTCGCGCTCCGCCTTCTGCAGGAGGGGCAGGGCGGGCCCGGTGACGAGGCGGTGCGCCTGCTCGACCCAGGACATCAGGACGACGCCGTGCGGTCCTGTGAAGCCGAGGTGGTCGAGGCCTACACCGCCTACGCCCGTCTGGCCCTCGCCGATGATCCCGACCCCGCCGAGGTGCTCGGCGCACTCGGATCGCTGCGGGTGCTGTGCGCGCTGCGACGGGGACCCCAGGGCGCCTGGGCCTGGAACGAACGCATCGAGGCGAGGCTGGCCCGTGAGGTCCCCGGCTTCCGGACCGACCAGACCTGGTACGTCGGACGTCCGATCCTCATCACCCAGAACGACTACCGGGTCAGGCTCTACAACGGTGACGTCGGCGTGGTCCTCGCCGACCCCGACCATCCCGACCGGCGCGTGGCCGTGTTCCCCGCAACCGACGGATCGCTGCGCCGTTTCAGCCCGGCACGGTTGCCCGCCTGCGAGACCACCTTCGCCATGACCATCCACAAGAGTCAGGGGTCGCAGTTCGACCACGCCGTGGTAGTCCTGCCCGAGGTGTCCTCTCCGGTCCTGACCCGTGAGCTGGTCTATACCGCCATCACCCGTGCGACCAAGCGCACCACACTGCTGGCCCGCGAGTCGATCCTCCGTGAAGCCATCGGACGCCCGATCCAGCGCGCCACCGGGTTGCTGCCGCGGCTGTGGGAGGCATGATGGAAGAGGAGCCGGAAGAGAAGCGGATGCATGAGGTCTATCTGCCGTTCACGGCGGAAGAGCTACTCAAGCATTTCGCCCCGATCACGGGCAGCCAGGCTGACCCGGAGCGGCATCTCACTTACTACCGGCGGAGCCTGGAGCGATGGGATGCCTACGCGGGGCCGGCCGGAATTCCGAAGGGCGATCGGCGCAAAGCCCTCAGCGCAGCGCTTCAGATCGAGAAGGACGAGCGCTTCTGGGTGATCGCGGCGCTGCTCGGTGCGTTCCACGACAAGGACCGACGTGTCGATCGGCTCAGTAGCCTCCTGAGCCGAGCGCTCGGCGATTCGCCGCCCATTCCGGGCTACTCCCGGTGGCAAGACTGCCTCGCGGGCACGCTGCACCTGTATTTCGAGGTGTCGCTGCCGTCGCCGCCGTCCTGATCTCCGAGGAGACGGGTTGCGCTGTCCTTTTCGAAGCCAAGGTGCTTTCGGACGCGGACAGCAAGATCACCTACGACGTTCTCCGCAACCAGATCACTCGCAACATTGACGTGATGTTCGATTCGCATGCGAATCATCCGCGGCTGGGCCCCGTACTTAGGGCGCGGAGGCCCGACCGCACGTGCTTCGTGCTCCTCACGCCCAAGATCTTCAAGGACAACCCCTACAGCCGGCTCTACGGCTGGCTCCTTCCGGAGTATCAGCGCAATCCGGAGCTGCTGAGCGCGCACTTGGCGCACCGGGACGATGTCGAGGACTGGTCCGCAGTCTCGAAGCGCCTCGGATGGCTGACGTTTGAGGACTGTGAATCCGTGACACCCGGGACGTGCACCTGGCTCAATGTCTGACTCATCTGCCGCCGGAACGGTCGGATGTCGCATCTCGGTTCGCTGCCACAGGGCTCCCTGGCACGATCGGGCGAAGATGGCCGTGAGCGGCAGAGTCCCCGCGCTTGGCGGTCTCGCCGCCGATTCTGACCCGTTGTCAGTTTTTGGAGCGCGACGGCGACACGGGTCACTACGTGGCGAACGACAGCAGGAGATGGCACCACCGAGCCGAGAACGCGACTGATAGGTCCGCGGACACCACCGGAGATCGCTACCTCGGGTGGTGTCGCACCCAGGTGGCAGTCTGCAGGTATGGGGTGCCGAGGTGACGCGCTCAGGGGAGGGCGGATGAGGGTCAGGATCCACCGCGGCACGGCCGAGATCGGTGGCAGTTGTGTGGAGGTCGAGGCGGACGACGGAAGTCGGATCGTGGTGGATCTCGGCCGTCCCCTCGATGCCGGGTGGGGCGAGCAGGTCGCACTTCCTGAAGTGCCGGGTCTGCGAGAGCCCGATGCGTCGCTCCTGGCGTTGCTGATCTCGCACCCGCACCTGGATCACTACGGTCTTGCGGTCGACCTGCCTGTCGATGTTCCCATCTACCTCGGTGCGGAAGCGGCCCGGCTGCTCGAGGCGGCGGCGTTCTTCAGCCCACTCTCGGGCGCGCTGCCGTGCGCCGGCCACTTCGTGGACCGGACATCCTTCGAGATCGGGCCGTTCACCATCACGCCCTACCTCGTGGATCATTCCGGTTTCGATGCCTACTCGTTGTTGATCGAGGCCGATGGCCACCGGTTGTTCTATACGGGCGACTTTCGAGGGCACGGCCGCAAGGCCGCGCTGTTCGAGCGTCTGCTTCACGAGCCTCCCGACCACATCGACGTGATGTTGATGGAGGGGACGCACGTGCGCGCCGACGGGGCACACGACGAGGTCGTGTTCGAGACCGAGACCGCGCTCGAGGACCGGTTCGTCGAGGTGTGCGAACGGACGCGGGGCGCGGTCGTGGTGTTCGGTTCGGCGCAGAACCTCGACCGGCTCGTGACCGTCTACCGGGCTGCGAAACGGTCAGGGCGTACCTGTGTGGTCGACCTGTACGGCGCCACGGTCGCGGCTGCGACCCGACCGACGATCCCGCAGCCGGGGTTCGACGCGCTGCGTGTCTATGTCCCGAACCGGCAACGGGTGCGGGTCAAGGAGTCGGGTGAGTTCGACCGCGTCGCGCGGATCCGTGACCACCGCGTGTTCCCGGAGGAACTGGCGCAGACGCCAGAACGGTTCCTGCTGCACGTGCCCTCCTCAACCGCCGCCGAGCTGCTCCGTGCGGGGGTGTTGACTCCCGAGGGGTTGGCGGTGTGGTCGCTGTGGGAGGGCTACCTCGACGATCCTGGTGGGGTGCGCCTCCGTGGCGCGCTCGCGGCAGCGAAGGTCGACATGGAGCACCTGCACACCTCCGGGCATGCCTCCGTCGCGGACCTGCGACGGTTGGTGTCGGCACTCGCACCGGCATGCGTGGTGCCGATGCATTCGGAGGGCGGTGACCGGTTCTCCGAACTGTTCACCGGCGTCGACCGACAACTCGACGGCGTCTGGTGGGAGGTCGCATGAGCAGCTACGGGTACGAACCGTTGGGTTACGAGTTCCTGAGTGGCACCGATGGGGACATGCAGCTCGTTGCCCATGATGGGCCCGCTGACTGGGTTGTCGTTGAACAGCGCGGTGACGCCCTTCCTGCAGTCGTTCCCCAGCACCGGGCAGACGGCGAGCCGGCGTACTACCTGGGCCTGATGGGCAACCCGGCCTGGTATGTCTCCCGAGCCGCGAGCCGGTCGTTGTACGTCTTCGCGGAAGGTCGCCGGTTCCCGAAGCTCTTCGGACAACCAGGCGCTCTCGATCGCACCGACAGCTTTCTGACCGACGCCACGAGCGTGCACCGTTCGGTGTTGGAGGCCGCATCCTGGCGGCTGGCTGCGGAGCTGTGCCGCCGGCATCCCGATCGGCTGCGGATCTACGAACTCCATCCGGGTGGCGGGCAGTATGACTGCCTGTCGATCGCCACCGCCGAGAACGATCCGCGGTCGCTGGTGCAGCTCAACCGGCAAGGCTCCATCCACACCCTGGGCCGGTGGGACCGCCGCGAGCTCGTGGTCGAGCCGCGTAGCTGGTCGGCGTACCTCACCGAAGACCCCTACCTGTTCATACGCACGCTCGAGGACGACACGGCGCTGCGGCCCCCGCCGAAGGTCCCGTCGGCCGTCGAGCACACGCTCGTCTACCGACTGCTCGCGGCTGCTGCGGCCGCCGACGTGCTCGGAATTCGCCGGCGACGGATCGTCAGCGGCTACTTCGACAGCTCTGGCGAGCCCTGCCGTGCACGCATCGAACTGTTCGCCGACTTCCCAGCCGCAGACCGATGCCGATCCGATCAGTCCCTTGAACGGCCGCTCGGGATCGCGGAGTACCGGTTCTGGTTCGTCCTTGACGCAGGCCGGCCGGTCGCCTGTTTCGACATCGGCGGTGTCGGCTGGGACGCCGCGGGCGCCGAGGTCGACCTGATGGTGGCGTACCAGGATTGCGGACGGCGGTTGGGGCTACTGCTGGCCACCTGTTTCCCGGAGCTTGCCGGATGAGCCTCGATCCGCACCCGGTGCTGGAACCAGCTGCTCAACTCGTGGTCCATCAAGGAGGCAGGTCATGAGTAGCCAGGACCGGATCGCTGGGACGTTGTTCGGCATGGCTGCCGGTGACGCGCTGGGGGCCGGCTACGAGTTCGCTGATCCGCCGCGCGGCGAGGTCTCGATGATCGGTGGTGGCCTCGGTGACTTCGCGCCCGGCGAGTGGACGGATGACACCTCGATGGCGCTGTGCATTGCCGAGGTGACTGCCGCCGGGACGCCCGATTTTGCAGCAATCGGGGACCGGTTCATCGCCTGGCTGCGGTCGGGTCCGGCGGACGTCGGGATCTCCACGGGCGCGGTGTTGCGGCAGGCGAGATCGGGGGCCGAACTCGCGTCCGTAGCGGCGGAGTACTTCGAGCGCCACCCGAACGGTGCCGCCGGCAACGGTGCGCTCATGCGCACCGCGCCAATCGCACTGGCGCACCTCGGCGACGATGCGACGATCGCAAGCTCGGCACGAGCCGTGGCCGCCCTGACCCACGCAGACCCGTTGGCCGGCGACAGTTGTGTGCTGTGGTGCATAGCCATTGACCGGGCGATCCGTGAGGGCCGCCTCGATGGCGTCCACGACGGGTTGGCGCTCCTGCCAGACGAACGACGCGGCTTCTGGAGCGATGCCATCGCTGAGGCTGAACAGCGCCCGCCGGGCTCGTTCACACCGAACGGGTTTACCGTGGTCGCGCTGCAGGCCGCGTACGCCGCCATCGCGCAGACGCCGGTCCCAACCGACGTGCCAGCCCAGCATCTCCAGGATGCGTTGATCGAGGCGGTGCGGATCGGTCACGATACCGACACGGTCGCCGCGATCGCCGGGATGGTGCTCGGTGCCCGGTGGGGAGCATCCGCCGTCCCGTTCACCTGGCGGCGCATGCTGCATGGCTGGCCCGGCCTGCGGGCCGTGGATCTCACACGTCTGGCCATCCTCACCGCCAACGGGGGACAGGCGACTGCGAACGGGTGGCCGTCCGCGCCGGTGATCTCCGGCTACGGGGATCCGCACTTCCTCATTGCACTGCCCGGCGACGACGGGGTCCTGCTCGGCAACCTGACCTCCCTTGCGGACGCGGTCGGCCAGGTCGACGCCGTCGTCTCGCTCTGCCGGGTCGGCACCGAGCAGGTCCCGACGTCCGTCGAGCACCATCAGGTGTGGCTGGTCGACCGCGCCGACGAGGCCGACAACCCCAACCTGCGGTTCGTGCTGGCCGACACGGTCGAGGCGATCCGCACCCTGCGCGCCGAAGGCAAACGCGTCTTCCTGCACTGCGTCGCCGGAGCCAGCCGAACACCCACCATCGCGGCGGCCTATCTCGCCCGACGCGAAGACATCCCCGCCACCGAAGCGCTCGAACGGGTCGCCGCAGCCATCCCATTCCACAACGATCACAACACCGCCTTCCTGGACGCCCTCGGACGGCAATGACCGGACCGACCGAGTCGCGAGACCGAGTGGTGAGGCCCTTGCCGCCACGATCCCGCACCCGCGACGGCAACGCACGAGGAAGATGAGTCCATGGCCATGGGTTGGCACGTCACGGTCCTTCGGCAGGACCGACGTGTCGCCGTGTGGCAGGCCCCGGTCGACGGACTGCGGTGGTTGGATGATTTGGTGGACAGCGGCGACGGGCGGCGTCTCCCTTCAGATTTCTGCCTGCAGATCCGCTTGAGCGCGCGAGCCGGCGCCGCGCTCCCGATCCTCTCAGGCGGCCCGCCCGTCGCCCGCGCCGCCTGGGTATCGGGACCGAGCGACATCATCGTCCCCACGTGCTGGCCGGGGAAGACCGTGATCGATCGGGTGGATATCGCGGAGTGCCAGCCGGATGAATGGTTCGTACAAGACGCTTGAAAGAAGGCTGAAGCGAATGCGAGCGGCAACACGACTCGGGCTTTCCCGGCGACCCAGAAACTCGGCGTGGGGGATGCGCGCACCGTGACGGGCGCGGCGTCAGTGCAGCCTTGGAAGTTCAGTCCTCGTTGGGGAAGTGCTCCACCACGAGGTCGCAGCATCCTGCGTCGAGTTCGGCGTACAACCTCGCCACGGCCTCGCTGACGTCGTCTCCGACGGGATCATCGAAGGGTCCCGCAAGTCGCTGCCCCGACGGTCGGCTCTCGATCACGTACCAGCCGCTCATGTCACCTCCGTCGGTTTTGCCCAGTCGCCGGCGGACGCTCAAGTAGACCAGAGTGGCAGGTGACGACTGGCGCGGCGGGCTTTTCGGACGCGGGCAGAGGGACCCGCTTGCCGTGTTCGATGTCACCGTCCTGTGTCATGTTTCAGGCATGGGTGGTTGGTGGGAGTTCCTCGCGACGGTCGTGACCTGGTGGCGCGCCCCCACCCGCCCCC
>JBDNIX010000178.1:0-7254 GCA_041688045.1 Nitriliruptoraceae bacterium | reverse complement strand
TCCGCGTTCCTGGCCTTCCTCGTAGGTTGGAGCGATTACGTCATCACCCTGCTGATCGGCGGAGGGCAATTCGTGACCGTGCCGATCCGTGTGGCGGCGGCAGCATCGGGGACGGGCAACGAGGCACTGGTGGCTGCCCTGTCCGTGGCGGCCGCGGCTCCACCGCTGCTACTTCTTCTCACGCTGAACGTGATGTCGCGGCATCGACCCACGTCGCGCCGCGAGGCTGGAGAGCCCCCGGCCGTTGCAGCATCCCCCCTCATCAGAGCCAGCGCATGACCGCCTCACTGCAATTGACGGACGTGTCGCGCACCCACGAAGGTGCACTTAATCCCGTTTTCACTGGCCTCGACCTCCACGTGGCCGCCGGTGATGCCGTCGCAATCCTCGGACCGTCCGGCTCCGGTAAAACGACCATCCTGCGATTGGTAGCCGGCCTTGATGCACCCGACACCGGCGACATTCGGATCGACGACGCTAGCGTGCTGAGACGTCCCCCCGAGCAGCGCGGTATCGCCATGCTCGCGCAACGCCCGCGCCTCTTCCCCCATATGAGTGTGCTCGACAACATCGCCTTCGGACCCCTCATGACCGGCGCATCACGGCGTGAGTCACGGCGCCAGGCCGAGCAGTACCTCGACCTCGTGCAACTTCCCGGACTCGCTCGCCGTCGCCCTTCGACCCTCTCGGGAGGCCAGCAGCAGCGCGTCGCCCTGGCTCGAGCCTTGGCGGCGAGTCCAGCGGTCCTCCTCCTCGACGAACCGTTCAGCGCCCTCGACCCCAGCCTGCGCGGCGACATGCACCAACTCCTACTAGAACTGCGGGCACTCCTACAGCCCACGATCGTGCTCGTGACCCACGATCACCAAGAGGCCGCGCTTCTGGCCGACACGATTGCCGTCCTCATCGACGGTCAGGTACACCAGCAGGGGACCGCCCGGCAGCTCTACGAGCAGCCTGCTTCGATCACCGTGAGCCGATTCCTCGGCTGCCGAAACGAGATCCCCGGCGAGGTGATCTCGGGGTGCCACGTATCGGCGCTCGGCAATTTCCCGGTGCCCCAGGCCGAACACATGCCCAACGGGCCGGCGACGCTCGTGATCCGACAGGAAGCAGTGCGACTCGTCGACCCGACGAGCACGGTCGCCACTCTGATCGGGCGTGTGGAACGGATGGTGCCCTTGGGCGCACGGTCGCTCGTCGAGGTCGCCACCGGCGCTGGTCCACTTTTTGCGGAGGCCCCGCCCGGGCAGACCTTTGGCACCGGCGACATGGTCGGAATGGTGTTCCCGACCGAGCAGTGCGTCCTGCTGCTGCCCGATCAGGCCTGCACGGCGGCGCCCTCCGACGCCGTCACACCGGTCCGCACCTCGACCAGCGGCAGCAGCCGGCGCAGCTCGACGTTCTCCGCCGGGTCGAGCACCGAGTGCTGAGCGCATGCGGGAACGAGCAGGTCGCTGTCGGGATGCGCCATCGTGTAGACGCAGGCTTGCAATCGCTCCTGTGTGGCCCGCACCGCCGGGTCGTCGCTGATGACTCCTCGCTGCAGTAGCTCCCATGCCGGCGCGCCGTCGGCGGCGTCCATGAACGAGTGCATGACGAACGTCATCGGCCGTACTCGGCCACCACCGCGAATCACCGGAATCCCCGTACGCCGCACCAGCCCGGCGGCGTAGCGCACCACTGCCACCACGACGGTCGGATGCGCGACCCCGCCGCGCACCAGGCGGGCGCCGGCGACCCACCAAGGCACGCCGCCGAGGGTGATCCCGCCGAGGTGGCGCAGGAAGGCGTCCCTGGCCGCGACGTCGGCCCGAGCGGTGTCGTCGAGGAAGGGGAACCAGCGTCCACCGGCGACGAAGCCGAACGAAGTTCGGTTGCACCGCGGATCGCCCATCTGGGTCGCAGCAAAGGGAATCCGGGTGCCCACGCCGGCCTCGACCTGCGCCCAGACGTCGTCGCCGGTAAGGTCGCGGAATCCCTCCCGCCATCGCCGGTCATCGCCGACGAAGGCCGCCGGTTGGAAAGACATCATCGAGAATCCCATGGGCAGGACATCACGCACGACGTCGGCGACCTGGTCGACATTCGAGGGAGTGATGGTCATGTTGTGGGCGAGGTAGGCCCGCACCCCATGCTCGCGCCTGAGCCGGGTGAACATCGCCACGAACCGACGGCGGTACGGGTCGAGCTCGCGCTCGGACGTCGGTCGCGGGATCCCGCGACGGCCACGCATCAACGAATCTACGTGCGCCGCGAACGATAGCCGGTCGAACCGACGGCGACCGTCCGTACCGACGGCGACCGCCTCCAGGTACTCATAGTCGAAGTCACCGTGGGTCATGCTCATTGGCTCCCGACCGTAGGCCCGCATGGCCTGCAAACTCGCCGCGTGTACCTCCGGCGGCAGGAGCGAGACCTCGCCACCGATCAGCTGTGCGTGCCCACGCGGACCCCGACGCTTGCGCAGGTATGACATCTGGCGTTTTACCTCGCGAACGGTGTGGTCACCGTCGACACGCACCTTGTTGGCGTCACTGGAGTGGTAGCAGGGACTGCAGGTGAGGTTGCACTTCGGGAATACGCCATGGGTCCCTTCACAGCCCACTGCGTGGCGGCCGACAAGCTGGGCGGGGGTCCGCACACCGATCGGCAAACCTGCCCAGCGTTCGTCAAGGACCCGGCGCTTCTCAGCGTCGATTGGGCGGGTCAACTGCTCGATCCGCCGGACGGCTGCCGTGATGCGCGCCGGGAGTCTTCTCATGCGTCGAGGAGCTCGAGGATCTGCTCCTGCGGCAGGCCGCCGATCCATCCCTGGATGAAAGAGCCGTCACCTCGCACCAGGATCCACGTGGGCTGAGCGGTGATCCCGATCTCGCGCCACGATTCGAAGCTCTCATCCCACAGCATCAGGGGCGTGGTGACGCCCGTGTCCACCAGGAAGCTCTTCGCGTATTCCAGGTCGTCCTGGGTGCCGATTCCGACAACGGTGAGTCGATCCAGATGAGACGCGGCAAACTCCTCGAGATCCCCAGCTTCTGCGCGGCAGCTCGCACAGTGCGGGGCCCAGGCCCACAGTAGGACGGGTTTGTCAGACGGCACGATCGATGAAAAGTCAATCGTCTCGCCACTGCGGACGTCAGTGACATCGACGGAGGGGACCAGGCTGTCCGGTGACACTTCCGGGAGGCCCGATTGCCCTGCCTGCGATGCCGGCGTCTCGGCGGGGTCTTCCACAACCTCCCCCTGCGAGTCAGAGGCGTCGGTGACAACCGACGACGGCGGCGGGTCGGTGCCTTCCTGGATCGATGATGTCGTGGTGCCGCAAGCGGCAAGGACGACAACGGTGACGGCGGTGAGTGCAGCCAGACGTAGACGTGTCATAGGAACCTCCAGGTGATCGTGCGACTCCCGGGGGAACCCGCTTACCGGCTGCCGGTATTCCTTTTCCGTGCGCCGCCGTTAGTCGCCCTCGGCCTGCAGGGCGCGGTTTAGCGCTTCCTTGACCCGGTCGACAACCTCGGGTTCGGGGGCCATCGCCGAGCCGAGCTGCTGGAGTGACGTGTGCAGGGCTTGATACTCAGAGGACAGGGTTGCGCATTTTTCGCACTCGGAGAGGTGCACCTGCACGCGGCGCCGATCCTCCTCGGACAGCGGGGCGGAGGGGTCGCGGTCGAGGAAGCGCTGCAGGTTCCTCGCCGTGCGACGGCACTCCCGGAGCTGGCGGATCGAGGTCATGACAGCCTCCCAGATGCCTTGAGGTGCTTGCGCATGCGATCACGGGCACGACTGAGACGAGACATGACGGTACCGACTGGAATCCCGAGGGCCTCGGCACACTCGGCATAGGTCAGGCCATGCACGTCGACCATCACGAGGACCGCCCGGAATCGGGGATCGAGCGCGGAAATGGCACGCTCGAGGTCTTCGTCGAGCACTCCCACAAGGACGGCCTCGTCCGGCGTCTCTGGGCGCTCGGCGCCGAAGGCGGGCTTCGGATCCGACAGCACATCCCAGTCCTCCACGAGACCGGGTCGGGTTCGGCGGCGCAGGTTCGAGGCCGTGTTGCGCAGGATAGTCAGCAGCCATGCCCTGGGGTGGGCACCGTCGAACTGGTGCATCGCTCGGTAAGCGCGAATCAGGGTCTCCTGCACCAGGTCCTCGGCATCGGCTGCCGACCCGGTCAGTGATCGAGCCACCCGCAGCAGGACCGGAATCTCTGGTTCGACATAGGCGGCGAACGCCTCCTGACGACCCGCGTCGCTCATTGGTCTGGGGTCCGGGCTCTGCACGCGCCCATTATGAACTGCCCGGGTTGTTAGGCGCAATCCGCTCCGGGTGGGAATGCCGACCGATGCCCACCGGGTTGCGACCACATGAGGTCCCAATTGCGGGCGGCCGTTGTCCTGGCAGCGGCATCGATGCTCCTGTTGACGGCGTGCTCGGGTAGTGCCGAGGCGGAATCCACGGCGTCCGCCTCGACTCTTTCGTCCATCTTCGACTTCACCGCCAGCACAGTGAGCGGGCCCGACTTCGCCGGTGCCGACCTGGTCGGACAGCCGGTCGTGATGTGGTTCTGGGCACCCTGGTGCGTGATCTGTCGAGCCGAGGCCCCCGCAGTCGCCGAGGTCGCCGCCGAGTTCGACGGTCGGGTCACCTTTGTTGGCATCGCGGGGCGTGGGCAGCTGAGCGACATGGCGGCGTTCGTCGAGGAGACCGGAACCGGCGGCTTCACGCAGGTGGCGGACGTTGATGGATCGGTGTGGTTGCGCTTCGAGATCATCGTGCAGCCATCGTTCGTGTTCGTGACGCCCGATGGCCAGACGGAGGTCTTCGCCGGCAGCCTCGGGGCAGAAGATCTCAGGGACGCCGCCAATCGACTGCTGGCCGGCTGATCGCCGTGGACACCGGACTGCTCGCACTGGCCCTGCTCGCGGGAGCCGTGGCGGCCTTCAATCCCTGTGGCTTCGCTCTCCTTCCTGCCTATCTCAGCGTCCTCGTCGCGGGTACGCCCGACGAGTCCGAGCATGGGCGAGCCACCAGCGCAGCGGCCGTGCGCGCCATCCGCTTCGCGGTGGGAATGACGATCGGCTTCGTCGCCGTGTTCGGACTGTTCGGCGCGGTCGTGACACCACTGGCACTGTCAATCGAGCAGTACCTGCCCTACGTCACTGTGGCAATCGGCGTGGCCCTGATCGGGCTGGGAGCCTGGCTACTGCTGGGGCACTCGCTGGCCATCCGCGGACTGGCCGGTTGGGGCAGCGGCCCCACCAGCGGTGGAGGTCCCAGATCGGCTACGGAGTCACCTTCGCCCTCGCCTCACTGTCCTGCACCATCGCGCCCTTCCTCGCCGTAACATCCACCGCCTTGGGCGCCGCGTCGTGGGTAAATGCCATGGGCGCCTTCGTCGCATATGCGCTCGGGATGGGCACGATCGTGCTCGTATTGGCACTGGCCGTGGCCACGTCAAGCGCAGGAGTCGCCGCCCGGATGCGACGCGCCGGCCCGCTCATTACTCGCTTAAGCGGCGTCCTCCTCGTGATCGCCGGCGCCTACGTCACCTGGTACGGGTGGTTCGAGATCCGGGTGCTGTCCGGACAATCCGTCGACGATCCGATCGTCGACGCGTTCCTGGAGATCCAGGGGCGGATGGCCCAGTGGGTGAGTGGGCTCGGTGCGGGTCCGATCCTCCTACTCGCCGGCGCCCTCGTGGCGGGCGTCGCGATCGCGGTCGGGACAACTCGGCTGCGCGCCCGCCGGAACCAGGACGCCTAGTTCACGCCTGTGCCGGCACCGCTGTCACCACGATGTTCGCCCGGTGGCCGGTGGCCGCCGGTTCGTAGCAGCCGCCACGGTGCGGCGGATCGCCACCGGAACCTCACGGCCCGGACGCGCGATCCGAGCCAGTCGGTGGGCGGCCGCCACCCGACGCTCATCCGGCACGTGTGGCAGATGGAGGGCCTCGACGGCGAGCACCGCGTCATTAGCGGCCGCCAGTGGATGGGCGAATCGCAGAGCACGGTCGTCGACGACATCGAACCCCGCACCGGCCAGCAGGTGGTTGAAGGTTCGTCCGCCGAACCGCTGTGGCATCTCCGGAAGGTGTCGAAGCCCCAGCAGGAGTGTTAGGACAATGCGCAGGTCGGAGGCGTGTACGGGCCAGCCGACGGGCCGAATCGTGACGAACAACCCACCCGGTCGCAGAATGCGGGCCACCTCACCCAGAGCCGCCTCGACCGGTTGCAGCAGCATGATCGCCATCGAGCACACCACCACGTCGGCGCAAGAATCGTCGAGGGGCAGGTCGCGGGCATCCGCACGCGTGAGCGGTCCGCGGCCACGCGCCGCGGCCACCGCCAATTCAGCGTCGGACACATCGACGCCGATGTACGAATCCGCACCCGCAAACAACGGGTGCATCGGGGCGCTGCCGCACGCAAGGTCGACTACCCGGCCCGGCTTCTCCGGGATGGCCGACCGCAGCCACTCGTAGGCCGTCCCAACGTCCCGCCGCGGCGACCCGGTCAGCACAGCTTCCGTGATGCCAGGGTGTGACTCGTGGTAGCGGGACAGGTATTCCTGCCAGCCGTCGTCCGGCATGTCTGCTCCTTTCAACGGGGCGCTTCAGCGTGGCACTCGTGCGCTTCCGAATCGGGAACCCGGTCACCAAACCACGCCATTCCGCGGCGACACCGATGCCGACGACACAGTGAGCAAACCACGCGGGAAGCATCCGAGTCACATGCCGGGTTTCACTAGCGTGATGACGATACTGAACATGGCCAAGTGCCACTGGACCGTCCGGCGTCTGCAGAGATATCTCGACGCGGACCCGTCCGCCCCATTGCCTGCGGCGGACGCACTGCGCGTTGAGTCCCATCTCCGGGACTGTGATCGCTGCCGAGCGTCCGAGGGCGAATACCGAAACCTAACTAGGCTACTGCACCGCCTGCACCCGCTCGGTGCCCCGGACCCCAGCAGCGTCGAGCGCGTCCGCATCAAGGCAGCCGACGCCATCCGGGACACAACCCCGTGAGCGCGACAAGTGCACTGCCATACGACCTGGCCGTTATCGGTGGCGGCAGCGCGGGGATCGTCGGTGCGAAGACCGCGGCCAGCCTGGGCGCCCGCGTCGTCCTGATCGAACGCGAACGCACCGGAGGTGACTGCCTGTGGACCGGCTGCGTGCCGAGCAAAACACTGATCGCGAGCGCACATGCCGCCGCAGTCGCGCGCGCAGCGACCCGTTACGGG
>JBDNIX010000177.1:0-4400 GCA_041688045.1 Nitriliruptoraceae bacterium | reverse complement strand
TTTCGAGATGTTCCTGCGCGCCTACGAGGACATCATCCGCAAGATCCGCCTCAAGAAGCTGGATCCCGCGATGTTCTCCGGGGGCACGATCACCCTGACCAACCCCGGCACCATCGGCACGGTGCACTCCGTGCCACGGCTGATGAGTGGGCAGGCGGCGATCCTGGGTGTGGGGGCGATCAACGTTCCCGCGGAGTACCAGGCGGCTGACGCCCGGACGCTGGCCAAGTTGGGTGTGGGCAAGGTCATCTCGTTGACCTCGACCTACGACCACCGGGTGATCCAGGGCGCCGAATCCGGGATGTACCTGGCCCGTGTGCACGAGTTGCTGCTGGGCCAGGAAGGGTTCTACGACGACGTGTTCGCGTCGCTCGGCCTCCCGTACGAACCGGCGCGGTGGCGCACGGACTCGACCGATGTCGACAGCCATACGGACCTGCTGTCCAAGCAGATGAAGGTCGGTCAGCTGGCAAACATGTACCGGGTCCGCGGTCACCTCATCGCGGACCTTGATCCACTGCGCCAGCGGCCTCCCGTGATGCATCCGGAGCTGGATCCGACCTACTACGGCCTGTCCATCTGGGACCTGGACCGGGACTTTCTCACCGACGTCGGTGGTGGCACGTCCAGGATGGCGCTGGGCGACATCCTCGGCGTCCTTCGCGATGCGTACTGCCGCACCATCGGTATCGAGTACGGGCACGTCTTGGACCCAGAGGATAAGGCCTGGATCCGCGAGCAGGTCGAAGGTGTGGAGCAGGACGTCCCGCCGGAGGACCAGCTGTGGGTCCTCGAGCGACTGAACGCCGCCGAAGCCTTCGAATCCTTCCTGCACACCAAGTATGTCGGGCAGAAGCGGTTCGGCCTGGAGGGCGCCGAATCGCTCATCCCCCTGTTGGATGCGGTCTGCGAGGCGGCAGCCGACCAGGGCGTCAAGGACATCGTGATGGGCATGGCCCACCGCGGCCGATTGAACGTGCTGTCGAACATCCTGAAGAAGTCCCACCTCCAGATCTTCGGCGAGTTCGAAGGGCACATCGATCCCGAAACGGTGCAGGGCTCCGGGGACGTGAAGTACCACCTCGGCACCAAGGGCGTCTACGAAACCCGGACCGGCAACACCGCAGAACTGCACCTGCCGCCCAACCCGTCGCACCTCGAAGCCGTGAACCCGGTGGTCGAGGGCATCTCCCGGGCGATGCAGGACCGCTACGACCAGGGCGACGAGGGCGTCTACCCGGTGCTGCCGTTGCTCATGCACGGCGACGCGGCATTCGCCGGACAGGGCGTCGTGGTCGAGACGCTCAACCTGTCGCAATTGCGGGGTTACCGGACCGGTGGGACCGTCCATGTGGTGATCAACAACCAGGTCGGGTTCACGACATCACCAGAGGAATCGAGGTCATCCTTCTACGCGACGGATGTGGCCAAGACGGTGCAGGCACCGATCCTGCACGTCAACGGTGACGATCCGGAAGCGGTCGTCCGCGTCGCGCGTCTGGCATTCGACTACCGCCAGAAGTTCCAGCGGGACATCGTGATCGACCTGGTGTGCTACCGGCGTCACGGTCACAACGAGGCCGACGACCCGTCGTTCACGCAGCCGCAGATGTACGAACTGATCGACAGCAACCGGTCCACGCGCAAGCTCTACACCGAGCGGCTGGTGCGGCGCGGTGACATCTCGATCGAACAGGCGGAGAGCTTCCTCGAGGACTTCGAGGGCCGGCTTGAGAGCGCCTTCGAGGAGACCCGGCAGGCCGCCCCGCCCGAACCGCCCAAGGCCGTGCGCCCCGAACCCTCCGTCGGCCTGGTGCCCGCGGTCGAGACGGGCGTCGCCAAGGAATCGCTGGACCGCATCGCGGACATCCAGTTCAACCAGCACGAAGGCTTCACGCGACACCCCAAGCTCGATCGCATCTTCAAGAAGGCGCGGGAGCGCTACGAAACCGGCACGATCGACTGGGCGCTCGGCGAGACGCTCGCGTTCGGATCATTGCTGCTCGAAGGCACGAACGTTCGGCTGGCCGGTCAGGATTCCCGGCGCGGGACGTTCTCGCAGCGGCATGCCGTACAGGTCGACTTCAAGACGGGCGAAGAGTACCTGCCGCTGGCCAACCTCAGCGAGGATCAGGGCAACTGGTTCATCTACGACTCGTTGCTGAGTGAGTACGCGGCCGTCGGGTTCGAATACGGCTACTCCGTGGAGGACAAGGACGCGTTCGTCGCGTGGGAGGCGCAGTTCGGGGACTTCGTCAACGGTGCGCAGATCACGATCGACCAGTTCATCGTCGCGGCCGAGGACAAGTGGGACGAGACCTCCGGTCTGGTGCTGCTCCTGCCGCACGGCTACGAAGGCCAAGGCCCGGAACACAGCTCCGCACGCATCGAGCGGTTCCTGGTGCTGTGTGCCGAGGACAACATCCAGGTCGTGAACGCGACCACCGCGGCGCAGTACTTCCATGTCCTGCGTCGACAGATGCACCGCGACATTCGCAAACCGCTGGTGATCTTCACCCCCAAGTCGCTGCTGCGGTCCCCGAAGGCGTTCTCGGACATCTCGGAGTTCACCTCCGGATCGTTCCGCGAGACGATGGATGACCCGGCGTGGGCGTCGGGCGATCGGGATCGGGCGGCGGTCAAGACGGTGGTGCTTGTCTCAGGCAAGGCCGCCTACGACGTCATGGATGCACGCGACGAACGCGAACTGGACGTGCCCGTCGTACGGGTGGAGCAGCTGTATCCGTTCCCGTCGGATCAGATCCGCGACATCCTGGCCACCTACCCCGCCGCCACCGACGTCTGCTGGGTTCAGGAGGAGCCGGAGAACATGGGGCCGTGGGGTTTCGTGGACGGCCGGCTGTGGAACCTGCTCGAGGAACTCGACGACGGCCGCGAACTGCGTCGCACGTCGCGGGTGCCGTCCGCATCACCTGCGGCGGGCCAGCACGTGGTTCACGACCAGGAACTCGAACAGCTGCTCGAGGACACCCTCGGCCCGGTCGCCGCCTGACCCCGGCGCTCTGCCGGTCGAGTTCGGCGCCTGGTCCCATCAGCATGGCGAACGACAGACGAGCGAGAAGTCGGCGCATCCGCCGACCACTCGCTCCCCGTGGGGTTGTGTCAGGGATGCTGATCGTCAAGTCGGCACATCCGCCGACTTCGCCCGCACGTCCACGACGTGGCGATGTCCACAAGGTGCACGAACCCATCCTGCGCGGCGGTCAGTCGTACGGGAGGCTGCTCCCATGGCCACCGATCCCGCGCTCCTCCACCTTGCCGAGGCACAGTTCGGTCTGGTCGCCCGCTACCAGGCGATGCGGTGCGTCAGCAGGAATCGCAGCGACACGATCCTTCGGCGTGGCCCGTTCGAATCGGTCGACCGAGGGGTGTACCGGCTGGTGGGGGCGCCACGGTTGGGTGTCCAGCCCGCTCTGGCGGCCACGCTGCGGGCCGGACGCGGTGCGACGCTGACGGGGCCGGCGGCGTTGGCCATCTACGAGGTGGACGGGTTCGGGCTGCTCCACGACCAGTTGCCGTTCGAGGTTCTGTTGCCACCCGGTCGGCGGATCACGGCGTCGTTTCCGGTCCGGCGCGACCCGGATCCCGCGCGTGCTGTGGCCACGCACGGCGAGATCCGGGTCGCCGGACCGATCGATGCACTGATCGACAGTGCCGTGTTCGTGGACGCGCTCGGAGCTCGTCGGTTGCGGCTCGCCCATGACGTCCTGCGGTGGCGTGGCATGCTGAAGCCCGGTCGCCTGCAGCAGCGCATCAGCGACCTCGGGCGGCGTGCGCCAGGTGGTCAAGCGTTGGCCGACCTGCTCGATCTGGACCTGCAGGCGTCCACCGGTGACGGGGAGCGTCGGCTCGGCACCGTGCTCGGCCGGTTCGACCCGGCCCCAGAGCCACAGGTCTGGGTGACGCCGGCCCGGCGTGTGGACTGGTACTTCCGCCGGATCCGCTACGCCTGGGAGTATCAAGGCAGCGTTGACCACGGCACCGTCACCGGCCGGCAGGCCGACGCCGCCCGTGACACCGAGCTGCGTCGGGAAGGCATGCGCATCGGCTACGTCACCGACGCCGATCTCGCCGACGAGGCGACGTTCTTGGCGGTAGCCGCGGGTGCCCTGAGCGCCCGTGCGTTCGAACTGGGCGTCGACGCGCCGCGATTGCGGGCTGGAACCTGACCTGAAGCGCGCTGACGTGGAGCAGTCGGCGCCTGCGCCGAGTTCGTGCAACGAGGTGGGTGGCCGTGGGGTCACCTTGCGGAGAGTCGGCGCCTGCGCCGAGTTCGTGCAACGAGGTGGGTGGCCGTGGGGTCACCTTGCGGAGAGTCGGCGCCTGCGCCGAGTTCGTGCAACGAGGTGGGTGGCCGTGGGGTCACCTTGCGGAGAGTC
>JBDNIX010000176.1:0-22253 GCA_041688045.1 Nitriliruptoraceae bacterium | reverse complement strand
TCCGGGGGTGCCTGCTCCCCGGCAACGACCGTGGCCAGCGCGCGCGCCGATGCCGGGGCGAGCGTCACGCCCATCATCCCGTGGCCACTCGTGACGTACACATTGACGAACCCGGGGAGCCGCCCGACCACGGGAAGCCCGTCCGGCGTCATGGGTCGCATCCCCGCGCCGACGGTGAGCGGACCACGAGGAACCTGCCAGCCACGCAGGTACGGGATCGGCGCCCGACCGATCGCTGCCACCCGGACCCGATCGATGCGTTCATCGAGACGGCCGAGCTCCATGGTCCCCGCCAGCCGGAGTCGACCGTCCAGCGGCGTCATCGCCACCTTGGCCTCGGCCAGGAGGAGCATCGAGCGCAGGCCGATCGGGGCGGGCTCCAGATCGATCGCGTACCCCTTGCCGGGGTGGACCGGAACCGCCGCGCCGAGCTTGTGGGCCAGCGGTCGCGTCCACGCCCCGGCCGCGAGCACGAAGGCGTCCGCGGCCACGTGCTCGCCGCCGGCGATTGCCGCCACCACGCGCTCACCGGTCCGCTCGAAGCCGGAGACCGGTGAACCGGTGACGACCCGTACGCCCAGCGCCTCACATCGCGACCGCAGCCCGGCGACAAGCGACCGGGGATCCACGTGCCACTCCCCCGGGAAGCGCACGCCACCGACGACCGCGTCGGTCACGGCGGGTTCGACGGCCCGAACCTCGTCACCGTCCAGCACCTCAGGCGCGCAACCCGCACGTGCGGGGACATCGAGGTCGTGCCGCTGGTGGTCGAACTTCTCCCGCGTGAGGAAGGCGAGCAGCACCCCGTCGCGGTGCACCTCGAAGTCGACCCCGTCGCTGGCGTACCCGTCGAGCAGCTCCATGGTCGTGCTCGCGAGCCGCACCTGCGCCTCGAAACCGGACCGGAAGGCACGTGCGTTGCCGTGTGACCACATGCCGAACAGGAATGCGAGGTAGTCCGGATCGAGCGCCGGGCGCACCAGCAGCGGGCTGTCGGACCGCAGCATCCACCGCATCGCCTGCAGCACGACACCGGGCGCGGGCACGGGGCTGGCCAACGCCGGCACCACCCACCCGGCGTTCACGCCGGACGCCCCCTCTCCTGGCTCGCGCGCCTCCAGAACGGTGACCTGAAAGCCCTGCGACGCCAACTCGTAGGCCTGGGACAGCCCGATGATCCCGCCGCCGATGACCAGCACGTGCATCTTCGTGGTATTCGACACGTTGCGGGTGCCTCCGATCGTCGGGAATCCGGGGTCCAGGCTGCGGGAAACGCACGCTCCGCAGACCGGATTGCGGACTGTCACGCGGATCCGGCCGTCGGTCAAGCTTCGTTGCCCGACGTGGCTGTGAGGTTGTGTCCCCGCCCGCGACCGACGAGACTGGCGCACATGCGACCTGGACCGGCTCGAGGAACCACGGTGACGACGGAAATCGTCGTCACCTCCGACATGTCCGCCCGGATCGACGGGCACGAGATCCATCCGGTCTATGGCACCGGGGCGCTGATCGCCGATATCGAACGGATCTGTCGAGGCATCATCGAGCCACACCTCGAGGACGGCGAGGACGCCGTCGGCGCCCGACTGGAGATCCTGCACCGTGAACCGGTGCCGGTCGGCGAGACGGTGGCCATCACGGCGACCGTCGCCACCGTCGGACCACTGACGTTGGTCTGCGAGATCCTGGTTCGGCACGGTGGGTCGAACATTGCTCGCGGCTCCTTCGAGCAGCGACTGGTCCAGCTCGCCGACTTCCGGACCCAGACCGAGGCGCGACGGACGGCTGTCAGCAGCTGACGGCGATCCGTGATGACTTCTTGACGGACCCCCCCGGCGCGTGTCACGCTTTTCCTGGAACAGGGAGGCACCGACCCTGGGACAGGACCGACGATGACGGAGTCCGGCGACGGGGCCACGCCCGGCCCTTCGAGCGACGGCCCGATCGGCTCCGCACGGTCACTGCTGTTGACGGTCCTCGGCGACGTCGTCCTGCCCGCTGGGGGACGCGCCTGGCTCGGCGCGCTGACCGAGGCCATGGCGGCCCTTGGTCTCACGCCGGAAGCGACCCGCCAGGCACTGCGACGGTTGGTCGCCCAGGATCTGGTGGTGGCGGAGCGCACCGGACGCCTGTCGGCATATCAGATCAGCTCGCAGGGTCGGCGCCGACTGGAGGAGGCCGCAGACCGCATCTACCTCCGACGCCCCCTGGCCTGGGACGGCTGCTGGCGGATGCTGCGTCTGCCGGCTGGAGAGCACGACCGGGCCGCGCACACGGCACTACGCCGTGAGTTGGTATGGCTCGGCTACGGGCGGCTGTCCGGCGACCTGTGGATCTGCCCCTGGGACCTCGGCGCGCGACGCGACGCCGCACTGGCCAAGCACGACGTGACCGGCAGCGTCGAGACCTTCACGGCAGCGCTCGACGGGGACGATCGCACGCTGGCGGCCGAGGCCTACGACCTCGAGGAGTTAGCCGCCGCCCACCGCGCCTTCCTCGACCGCTATGAAGCGGATCTGCCGCAGCCCTCCGATGATCGGGAGGCCTTCGTCGCCCGGATCGAACTCGTGCATCGCTGGCGCCGGTTCCTGTTCCTCGATCCCGGCCTGCCGACGGACCTGTTGCCCACCTCCTGGCTCGGCCAGCGGGCCGCGGAGACGTTCCGGGCGTGCTATCGCGCGGTGGAGCGGCCCGCGTGGGCGTGCTGGGACCAGATGGCGGCCGCCGCCGATCCGCACGGCACAGCGCCGACGCATGTCGTGTCGAACCTCGATGTGCCCGCAGGAGACGTCGACATGTCGTCCGGTCCCCGCGGTGGGGAAGCGCACGACCCCGGCCGCACCCAGGAGTTCCTCGATCGTCTCCATGCCGGACGCAAGATCGAACCCAGCGACTGGATGCCGTCGACGTACCGCGAGCTGTACATCAAGTTCATCGAGATGCACGCGAACTCGGAGATCATGGGCGCGCTGCCGGAGCGCGAGTGGATCGCGCGGGCGCCGACGCTGAAACGCAAGCGATCGTTGGCGGCCAAGGTCCAGGACGAGGTCGGGCACGCTCATCTGATCTACCGCGTGGCGGAGTCCCTCGGCAAACCCCGGCAGCAGATGTACGAGGACCTGATCGCGGGGCGGGGATCGTTCCACAACGTCTTCCACTACCCCACCTACTCGTGGGGCGACGTGGCCTGTATCGGCTTCCTGGTCGACGGCGCGGCGATCGTGACCCAGCGCGCCCTGCTGGCGACGTCCTACGCGCCCTACGTGCGGGTGATGCGGCGGGTGGTGGCCGAGGAATCCCTGCACTACCGGCATGGCGAGGACATCATGCTGGCGCTGGCCAGCGGCACGGACGCGCAGTTCGAAATGCTGCAGGAGGCGGTCAACCGGTGGTGGGAGCCGGTCATGCACTTCTTCGGTACGGACGTCGCCGCCGAGGACGATCCGATGATCCATTGGGGCGTCAAGACCCGGACCAACGAGCAGTCCCGACAGGAATGGATCGGCCAGTACGTCTCCAAGCTGTGGGACATGGGCATCGAGACACCGGACCCGGAGCTCGCCTACGATCCCGCCGCCAAGGCGTGGACCTACACGGAACCCGATTGGGACCGACTGCGGGCCATCGTCAAGGGCGAGCCCACGGAGGCCACCGCGACCCGCCGGTACTGGCGGCAGGTGATGCACCGCAACCACGCCTGGGTGCACGAGATCGTGACCGGCGACGCCGTTCCGGTGGCCGCCTGATGGCGGTGTACGAGGTATTCGGACGGCGCAAGTGGGAGGACGCGCTGGAGCACGTCGGCAACGTCCACGCGGCGGATCACGAAACCGCCCTGCTGGTCGCCCGCGAGACGCACTTCCGGCACAACGAGGGGGTCGCCTACGCCGTGGTGCGCGCCGACCACCTGCATCACGTCGAGGATCCATCACTGCTCGAGCGGCGCACCGACATCAGCTACCGCCTGCAGGCCGGCTACTCCGGCTTCCGCGAGAAGCGCGAGACGGCCCGCGCCGCCGCCGACGCCCGCGGTCGCGGCCACCTGCGCGAACGGCCGGTGCCGGGAGCTTCCGACAACACGTCGAAGCGGCGCACCGGCGGGACGACGTCATGAGCGCGAGCGTCGACGTGGACCTGCCGGACCTGGCCTCGCCCCGGACGCAGGTTCTGCTCGCTCTGGCGGACGACGCGCTGATCAGTGGCCACCGGTCCTCCCACTGGACGGGCGTGGCTCCGTCGTTGGAGGAGGACCTGGCGTTCTCCACCATCGCGCAGGACGGCATCAACCACGCGGACGTGTGGTTCCAGGTGCTCCTCGGTCCGCCGGCGGGAGCGGACACGGGAGATGATCTGCGCGCGAAGGTCGATGCCCTGGGGTTGGGTCGGGAGCCACACGAGTATCGGCACGCGGTCCTGTGCGAACGCCCGCCACGCGACTTCGCCTTCACGCTGGCACGGCACTGGACCTACGAGCATTTCGAGGCACTCCGGCTGGAGGCCCTGACGGACTCGTCCGAGCCCGACGTCGCGGCGGTCGCCGTGAAGCTACGGCACGAGGCGCGGTACCACCTCGAGCATGCCGACCACTGGCTCTCACGCCTGAGCGCGGGCGGATCCGATGACGCGGCGCACCAACGGTTCGGCGAGGCGCTGGCCGCCGCCATCCCGGAGGCGCTCGGCCTGTTCGAGTCCGTCGACGGCGAGGTCGAAGCCATCGCCGACGGACTGTTGCCCATCGGCCACGCCACTCTGCGACCGGCCTGGACGGCCGTGATCGGACCGGCGCTACGGGAGGCGGGGTACGGGGAGTTGGTACCGGACCCGGATGCGGCGGTGCCGTCCGTGGCGGCCGGAGGCCGCCACGGACGGCACTCCCCCGACTTCACCGACGATGTCTGGCCGGAGATGACCGCCCTCTACCGGGCGCACCCCGGCGCACGCTGGTGACGCCCATGAGCCGCCTCTCCGACGTGCACCCACCGGCCACCGTGGATCCCGCGGGCGTGCCGGCCACGGTGGACCCCGCGGGCGTGCCGGCCACGGTGGATCCCGCGAGCGTCCGGGCCGCCGTGGATGCGGTCCCCGATCCGGAGCTCCCCCCGGTCACCATCGGGATGCTGGGCATGGTGCATCACCTCGATGTTGCTGGGGGAAAGGTGCTCGTCGAACTGCTGCCGACCTTCTCCGGCTGTCCGGCCACCGACATGATCGAGCGGGACGTGGTGCAGGCTGCAGGGTCCGTCGTCGGGGTGACCCAGGTGGTGGTCCGGTTCCGCTACGACCCACCGTGGACCCCGGAGCGGATCACGGCCGAAGGACGCGAACGGCTGCGGGAGTTCGGGATTGCACCACCCGGAGGTGCGCTGGTGTCAGCCGGCGTGTCAACCGAGGGGCGCAGCGTCCTGCCCCTGGCCGTCGTCGACCACGACGATCCGCGCCCATGCCCCTACTGCGGGTCGATCGACACGCAGCGCGACGCACCCTTCGGCCCGACCCCCTGTCGCGACCTGCGCTTCTGCGCCGCCTGCCAGCAGCCGTTCGAGGCGTTCAAGAACTGACGTGCGCGGTCCGTCGGTGTCAGGCGTCAGGCGTCAGGCGTCGGTACCCGACTCCGTGGGCGGCACGGTGGCGGCTTCCTGCTCCGCCAGGTCGGTGAGGTTGCGCAGCGACCGGCCGAAGATGCGCCGCAGCACCGGCAGCACCAGGGTGCTGGCGCCCCACTCACCCACCCGACCGAGCGGCGGGTCGACCTCCTCCCACCAGGTCAGAGTCGTGGCCAACGACCCGTCCTCGGCCAGCTCGAACGCGCCGTACCCGGTGATGATCTTGCCGAGGTGGGTGACTTCCAGATAGCTCGGTTCCTCCCAGCCGGTGACGCGCATGACGTCCTGCACCGTCACGCCCATCAGCTTGGTCGGACAGCGCAGCGTCACGCCCTCACCGGTGCGCTGCGGGGTCAGGACGTGGACCTCCTTGGCGTCCAGCATCCAGTCGGGCTGACGCTCCCAGTCGGTGAGCACATTCCACACGATCTGCCGGGGGGCGGCGACGTGCTGGGTGATCTCGAGCCGCATGACGCGCTCCTGTTCGGTCGATGCCCCGAGGGTACGGCCCGCCGGATGCGGCTCGGTCCGCACGGTGGGACCCCCCGACCCGTCAGCTAGGCTCGGCCCGGAGACGGGCCCGACGCTGCCGACACCGTGCGCGCGGCCCGCCGGACGATGCGGCGCACCGACCTCCACCTCGACGCCGCCCACCAACCTGAAGGGATCGATGTGTTCGCCGAGATCGACGGCAACGCCATGCACTACGTCAGCTACGGCGAGGGACCGCCGGTCGTGTTCGTGCACGGCCTGGGTGGCTCCAGCAACGTCTGGCACGGCGTCATGCAGGCCATGCAGCAGCACCACCACGGTGTGGCCATGGACCTGCGCGGGCACGGACGCAGCCAGAGCCGCGGCAAGTTCTCGATTGAGGGCTGGTCCAAGGACGTCAAGAAGCTGATCGCCCACCTGGAGCTGCCGGCGGTGACCCTCGTCGGACACTCGCTCGGCACGTTGGTGGCGCAACACCTGGCCCAGACCTCGCCCGACAGCATCGATCAGCTGGTGCTCGTCGGGGGGATCTCCTATTTCCAGCCGCCGACGGCCGATGCCTACCGCGAGCGCGCGGATCTGGTCGAAGCCGAAGGCATGGACGTGCTGGTCGACGCCTGGCTCGAAGGCGCGGTGTCGCCGCAGTCCCACGCCACGCACGCCGGGGGCATGGGTCTGCTGCGCGAACTGTTCCTTCGCAACGACCCCATCAGCTACGCCAAGTCCTGCCGTGCGCTGTCGAAGGCCCCGCACATCCGGCGCGACGAGATCGGCCAGCCGACGCTGATGATCACCGGCGCCCACGACCGTTCCACCCCGTTGGCGATGGCCGAGGAGATCAAGTCATCGATCCCGGTCAGCCGCATCAAGGTGCTGCCCAACGTCGGGCACTGGTCACCGATCGAGGCACCGGGTGAGATCGCCGCGTCCATTCTGGAGTTCCTGACCTGAGGCCGTGAGTCCCTGACCTGAGGCACCGTCATGCCTGACGATCCCCGGCCGCGCCCCGATCGTCTCCCGACGCCGCTGACCGCCCCCGGCGACCCGCGGTCGACGCCGCCTCCCGTGCTCGATCTTCCTCGGCGTCGCATCGACCTGTCGACGCGCGTCGCGGTCATGGGGATCGTCAACCGCACGCCCGACTCGTTCTACGACCACGGGGCGACGTTCGCCCTGGATACCGCGCTGGCTCACGCCCGCCGGCTGATCGCCGAGGGTGCGGACATCGTTGACGTCGGCGGTGTGAAGGGCGGCCCGGGCGAGGCCGTCTCCGAGACCGAGGAGATCGAACGGGTCGTACCGTTCGTGGAAGCGCTCCGGGCCGTCGACCCGAACGTGCTGATTTCCGTCGACACCTTCCGCGCCCCCGTGGCGGCGGCCGCGATGGCCGCGGGCGCTGACATCATCAACGACGTGACGGGCCTGCACGACCCCGAGGTCCTGGACGTCGTCGTGGACCACGCTGCCGGATACGTCGCGATGCACCACGGCGGGCGGCCGCGGACCCGGCCCTATCGCCGTGACTACCTGCCCGACATCACGCATGCCGTCGTGGCCCACTGTCGACAGCTGACCGACCGGGCCGTGGCGGCCGGCATACCGGCCGGACGCCTGATCGTCGATCCGGGACACGACTTCCAGAAGACCACGGCGCACTCCCTCGAGATCACGCGGCGCCTGCCGGAACTGGCGGCGCTGGGCTACCCCGTGCTCGTGGCCCTGTCCAACAAGGACTTCGTCGGCGAAACGCTCGACACTCCGCTCGAACGGCGGATCGACGGCAGCCTGGCTGCGGCCGTGTTCTCCGTCCTGCGGGGCGCACATCTGGTTCGGGTCCACGAGGTGCAGCGCACGGTGGACGTGCTGCGCATGACCGAGGCGATGCTCGGTTGGCGCGGCCCGGCGGTCGCGATTCGCGGGTTGGACTAGGGCCGGGTCACGCCGCGAGGGGTCGCATGCACCGCTACCGTCGCGGGCGCATCCCTTTCGAACCGAGCGCCAGGAGTCACCGGTGGCCCGTATCGGCATGCCCCGCAAGTTCGTGTTCGTCTGTATCAACGAACGCCCGGCTGAACACCCGCGTCCGTCCTGTCTGCCGCGCGGCGCCTCCGGGGTCTTCGAGGCGCTGCGTGAGGAGACCGGCCGGCAGGGCTTGGTGGACGTCAAAGTCGTGGCGTCGGGCTGCCTCGAGCCATGCATGGTGGGACCCTCCATCTACGTCGCTCCCGATGACATCTGGTATGGCGGCGTCACGCTCGACGACGTCCCCCAGGTGGTCGAGCAGCACCTTGCCAACGACGAACCCGTGGAGTTCCTCCGGATCGGACGTCCGGAGTTCGAGCTCTCCCCGCTGGAGGGACGCAGCGACCTGCCGCCGGGAGAGATCCCTCCGGTCTGACACACCCTGCCTGACACACCCTGCCTGACACACCCTGCCTGACACACCCTGCCGTCGCCCGGGTCCGAACGGCCGAGATCGACACTCGCCACCCCTGAGGCCGATCCGTACGATGTGCGGCCAGCGCGCAAGCTGTCGCCTGCCCCGATGCAGGTCGACGTGGCCGTGCGCGACCGGATGCACAGGAGGGACGTGATGGAGGCCGCGAGCCTTCCCATCAAGGGCTATGACGCCATCGAGTTCTGGGTCGGCAACGCCAAACAGGCCGCCTACTTCTACCGAGCGGCTTTCGGCTTCCGGCTGACCGCGTACGCCGGGCCCGAGACCGGCGCCAAGGACCGGGCTTCGTACGTGCTCGAGCAGGGTGAGATCCGGTTCGTGGTCACCAGTGGCATCGGTGCGGACAGCGAGGTGGTCGACCACCATGCCCGCCACGGCGACGCGGTCCGCGACGTGGCCTTCCGCGTGGACGACTGCGCAGCGGTCTTCGCCGCAGCCGTGGAGCGAGGCGCCACGCCGCTCCGCGACCCCGCCACCCTGCACGACGACCACGGCGAGGTGGTCGTCGCCGCGATCTCCGTCTTCGGTGACACCGTGCACTCGTTCGTGCAACGCAACGGCTACGGCGGGCCGTATCTGCCGGGATTCGCCGCCGTCGAGCACGATCCGCTGGACGCACCACCGGTCGGGCTCGACGTCATCGACCACGTGGTCGCGAACGTGGAGTACGGACGCATGGAGCACTGGGCCCGCTTCTACGAACGCATCCTCGCCTTCGCACCGCTGCGGCACTTCGACGACGACGACATCTCTACCGACGACACCTCCCTGATGTCCAAGGTTCTCGCCGACGGCGCCGGTCGGATCAAGATCCCCATCAACGAGCCGGCACACGGGCGCAAACGCTCACAGATCGAGGAGTACCTGGACGCCAACGAGGGCCCAGGCATGCAACATCTGGCGCTCGAGACCCGTGACATCGTGGCGACCGTGCAGGCCCTGCGCGCACGGGGCATCGGGTTTCTGGGCGTCCCGCCGGAGTACTACTCCGACGCCGCTGCGCGGGTCGGCGACGTCGAGGAGTCGTGGTCCGACCTGCAGGATCTGGGGATCCTGGTCGACCGTGACGACGAGGGCTACCTGCTGCAGATCTTCACCGAGCCGTTGCAGGACCGGCCGACGATGTTCTACGAGATCATCCAGCGCCACGGCGCCACCGGCTTCGGGCTCGGCAACTTCCGTGCGCTGTTCGAGGCGATCGAGCGCGCACAGGGTCGACGGGGCAACCTCTGACCCCGTCGTGACCCATGTGACCCATGTGACCCGTCGTCCCGGCGCTCTTCGTACCCGTCGACGCGACCGAGGACAGCACCCGCATGCCCACCACGATGCTCGTGGTCCGCGCCGTCGCCGCGTTCACCGTCGGCGCGATGTCGGCCGTGATCCTCGCCGCCCTCACGACGTCCTCGTTGGCCGAGGACGGCGCGAGCCTGCTGGCGCTGGCGTGGGGGCGGGTGTCGCTCGTGGATCTCTACCTGGCCTTCGTGCTCATGTGGCTGTGGATCGTCTTCCGGGAACGCTCCGCGTGGCGATCAGCCCTGTGGCTGGTGGTCACACTGGTCACGGGCAGTTTGGCGATCGGCGTGTATCTGCTGGCCGCGTCCATGCGCGCCCGTACACCGCTCGAACTCGTCCTCGGGCCCGCGCGGTGGGCCGAACTGCGCCAGGACACCACCGCGGGGTAGCTCGTACGGCACCGCGCGCACGGCAGCCAGGATCGGGGCGGGACCGGCGGACGTAGCCGCTAGCCTGCCACCGACGAGTGGGGAGTGGCTGTGGCACGAGCATCCTGGGACGAGTACTACCTCGAGTTGGCACGGACCATCTCCACCCGTGCCACCTGCTCCCGGCGCAAGCACGGCGCCGTGATCGTCCACGGCCGGCGCATCGTCGCCACGGGGTACAACGGGGGCCCGTCCGGTTTCCCGCATTGCGAGGACGGCGGATGCCCCCGGGCGACCTCATCCGCCCCGCAGGGCCACGACGACGAACGGTGCATCGCGATCCACGCGGAGGCGAACGCGCTGCTGTTCTCCTCCCCCGAGGAGCGGGAGGGGTCGTCGTTGTACTGCACGGGTGCTCCCTGCTTCGGGTGCGCCAAGCTGATCGCCAACTCAGGGATCAGCGAGGTGGTGGCAGCCGGAGGCCGCTACGACGGCTGGATCGAGGTCCGGGACTTTCTCCGGCAGTGCGGCGTCCGGGTGCGACTCCTCGACGGGCGCGCCGGCATGCCGTCGCTGGACCTCAACTAGCCACGCCGGCGGGCCGAACGACAGCCGGTCACAAGGACCCGTGACAGAAGCGTCCCCCCGGCGGGAGGGCCGGGGGGACGTTGTTCGCTCGGGCGCCGGGCCGTTCGGATGCCAACTATGGGAGAGGGGCATCCAGGCGGTGGGAGTGCCGCCGGGTGGAGCGGGAGATGGTCCGGACGATGTCCCGAGCGTCACGCGAGGTGTCCTGGGAGGGGACCCTCGCGTGTGTCTATGAACTTGTCAGCGCCCGAAGGATCCGAGCGGAGGGCTGGCCGGTCCACCTGGGAGAAGGCGACCCGGTTGGCCTGATATTCGCTACAGTATCATCCGATCGCGCCCGGTCCAACTCCGTCCTCGCCCCATATTGGACTACTATTGGACGAGCCAATCCGCGAAAGTGGCCCGCATTTGGCGGGCCTCCTGCTGGATGCGACCCGCGGCGACGGTCCGCTGTACCGCCTACTGGCCGACTCGCTGAAGCGGTCCATCGATCGAGGTGAGATCCCGCTCGGCACCGTCCTGCCCCCCGAACGCGTCCTGGCGCGATCGCTGTCGGTCAGTCGCGCCACCGTCGTCGCCGCCTACGACCGGTTGAAGAGCGATGGCTGGCTCCAGAGCCGTCAGGGGTCTGGCACCTGGGTACGCCGTCCGCAGACCGCGAAACCGGGCGGCACCGATGCCGTGGCGACCGGCCGCCTCTTTCTGTCGGAGGACGGGCACGAACAGCGCAGCGGCCCCGGAGAGCCCACCATCCCCGATGCCGAACTGGTGGACCTGTCCGTCGCCGCGCTCAGCGCATCCCCGAGCGTCAGTCGTGTCATCGCGTCGCTGACGGTTGACGACGTCGCAGCCCTGACCGCTCACCACGGTTACGTGCCGCATGGTCTGCGCCTGCTGCGCGACCGGATCTCCGACCGGTTCGCTGCTGACAGCCTGCCGACCGATCCCGACCAGATCGTGATCACGACCGGCGCCCACCAGGCGATCTCGCTCGTCGCACGGCAGGTGCTGCAGCCGGGCGACACCGTCGTCGTCGAGAGCCCGACGTTTCCAGGGGCGCTGGACATATTCCGGCGTTTCGGGGCCCGCGTCGTTCCGCTACCCGTCGACGAGCACGGGGCACGTACGGATGTGCTGGCCGACATCGTCGCTCGCACGCAACCGGCGCTGATCTACGTCTCCCCACATTTCCACAATCCGACCGGTGCCGTCCTGCCGCTGGAGCGACGTCGCGAAATCGGGCGGCTCGCGGCCGAAGCAGGCACCATAATCCTCGAGGACTATGCGCAAGCGGACGTGGTCATCGACGACATCAGCCTCCCACCGCCGATCGCCTCGGTGGCCCCGGACGCCATGGTGCACACCATCGGATCGACCGCGAAGCTGTTCTGGGCGGGCCTGCGGATCGGCTGGCTGCGTTCCCCCGAGAGTTGGGCGGTCCGCATGCTGGCGACCAAGACGGTCGCAGACCTCGGATCCCCGCTCGTCTCCCAACTCATCGCCGTCAAACTCATCGAGCAGATCGACACCATTCGCGAAGAGCGCCGTCGAGAGCTGACCCCACGACGCGACCTGGTGGCCTCCATGCTCGACAGGCTGCTTCCGGAGCTGACCTACCGGCTCCCGGCCGGAGGACTGTCCATCTGGGCGAGCATCCCGCAGGGCAACGCCGATGAACTGGCCGAGGTCGCCGTGCGCCACGGCGTGGCGATCGTGCCAGGACCATCCCTGTCGGTCGACGACGGCAACCGTCAATCGATCCGCGTGGTCTTCGCCCGGCCTGAACCGGTGCTCGAGCAGGGCCTCTATCGGCTGGCCGCCGCCTGGAACAGCTACGGGCCGACAACATCGCGTTCCGCCGCCCGGCTGCTGGTGTAGCCGCGGAACCGTCGCTGAACCCCCGGCTCACCCACGCAGTAGGCTCCCGGGTCAGAGGTCGGCCGCGCAGGCCGGTGCCACACCGACGAGGGGCTCGCCAGCGTGGCTGTGGACCACCGGACCGACGACGGCATCCTGACCGTCACGCTGGACGACGGGGACAAGAACGCGCTCACCCCGGAGATCTTCCAGGCCTTGATCGCCGTCCTCGACGATCACCCCGATGCCACGGCGGTGGTCCTCGCGGGCCGACCCGGCATCCTCACGGCCGGGTTGAACGTCAAGTGGATGGCCGCGAACGGCCGGGACGGTGTCGCCCGGTTGTTGATCGACTTCGGCACCTGCCTGTTGCGGTGGTGGACCGATCCACGGCCGACGGTCTGCGCGGCGACCGGCCACGCCATCGCCGCCGGCACGATGTTCGCGATGGCCTGTGACCATGCGGTGGCGGCGGACGGCGGCTCCTGGGGCCTGACCGAAACCCGCATCGACTTCGAGGTTCCCGACTTCGGACTGGCACTCGCGCGTGCCAACGTCCGCGCCGACCGGCTCGAAGACCTGTTGCTGCCGGGCGAGCGGATCGACGCCCAGGCCGCGGTCGAAGCGGGCTTTGCCGACCGCGCGGTGGCGCCCGACCAGGTGCGGGCGACCGCACACGCCCGTGCGCGGGAGCTCGCTCAACTGCCTGCGCGCGCTTATGCCGGAACCAAGCAACGCCTACGGGGCACAGCGGCTGCGGCCGTCCGGGCCGACCTGGATGCCGACGTCGCCGCTCTGACGGCCCATCTCCCGGAAGGACCGACCCATGGGTGACGTTCATTGGCGCGAGTTGTACCGCGAGGTGGTGGACACGGGGCTGTGTACGGGGTGTGCCGCCTGTGTGATGGCCTGTCCGCGGGACGTCCTTGGCTACACCGACGACTACTTCCCGGTGCAGATCGGTGAGGGCATGGCCCACGATCAGTGTGTGATCGGGGATCGTGGGTGCGACATCTGTACGCGGGCGTGTCCGCGGTTCCGGTCGTGGGAGTCCGATCTGGACGAGACGTTGTTCGGCCGGCCCCGGGAAGCGGATGAGGTCTACGGGCAGGCCCGGTCGATCCTGTTGACCCGTGCGACCGACAAGGTGGTGCACGAGCTGGGCCAGGACGGCGGCCTGGTGTCCACCCTGCTGATCTGGGGGTTGGAGACCGACCGGATCGAAGGCGCGTTGACCTCCAGGATCGTGACCAGCGAGCGGGGTCCGTTCGATGCGGAACCGTTCTTGGCGACCACCCGGGACGAGGTATTGGCGTCCGCCGGGTCGCGCTACACCTATTCGGCGAACCCGTTGGCGATGAAGCAGGCGGACCAGCAGCGCATGAAGCAGGTCGCGTTGGTCGGGATGTCGTGCCAGGCGTCCATCACCGGGTCCGTCGAGGCCTACGGGGTGAACAAGTACAAACGCAAGATCGCGTTGACGATCGGGCTGTTGTGTTCCAAGACGTTCACCTACGACGGGCAGCGCACGGTCCTGGCGGATCATGGCATCGACATTGCGGACGTGACCAAGATCAACATCAAGGGGGTGTTCCAGGTCTGGACCCGCAACGGGGACTACCACGAGATCCCCCTGAAACTGTTCCACCCCTACACCCGTGAGGGATGCAAGTTGTGTCCGGACTTCGCGGCGGAACACGCCGACATCTCCACCGGTGGGATCGGTGCCGACGACAACTGGACGTTGACGGTTGTGCGCACCGAACGTGGCGAAGAGTGGGTCAAAGGCGTGATCGACGCCGGCCTGATCGAAGCCCGACCCGGCCAGGACGACCCCGTCGCGATGAACCTGCTCACCAAACTGTCCGGCTGGTCACGCAAACGCTGGCCCACCGACCGCCTCCCCGACGACCACAACGCACCCGCCACACTCCCCATCGTGGCATCCTGAGCCACGCCACGCCGATCATCGAGAGGTCGTCATGAACGCCATCCTGTCCAAAGCCGTCGCTGTCGCGGCCACCACGGCGGCCGCCACGGGAGCCAAGCGTGCAGCAGAACTCGGTTGGGAACGGTTCACCGGCCGGCAGCCACCGACGGCTGCGGATGTCACCAACGACCGTGACATTCGCGACCTGATCCTGTGGGCCGTCGTGGTCACCGTCGCCGTCGGCGTCGCCCGGGTGCTGGCCACCAAGGGTGCCGACCGTCTCACCTGAATCGGTCGCCGCCTACACGCCCACGACGGGAAGGCCGCCGTCCGCACGGGCGAGCGGACGCTGCCAGGTCAGTCGCACCTCCATGGCCCGCTGTCCCTGCGGATCGGGATGCTCGAGCGCAACCCGTTCCAGGCCACCGGCCCGGTAGGCGGCCAGCTCACTCGGCGCCTGTGCCCACGGCGGTCCACGCCAGGCACGCGCACGCTGCGCGTCCGTGGCCACCAGCGTCACCGCGACGACCACACCGCCGGGAGCAGCCAGCGACGCGACCGCGTGCATGGCCGCGTCGCGTACGACGCCGGGCAGCGACTGCACCGTGCGAACCTCGACGACCAGGTCGAATCCGCCTGCGAGATCGTCGGGGAGGGCCAGCAGATCGATGACGCGCCAGTCGACCGCGGCCTTCGGGAAGCGCTCCCGGGCCCAGGCGACCGCCTCGGACGAGACATCGAACGCCGTCACCTCGAACCCATGGTCCGCGACGGCGACGGCGTCGTCCCCCAGCCCGCACCCGACCACCGCGGCCCGGCGCCCGGGCGGTGCCACGACCGGATCGGCCAACCAGTCGGTCACGTACGGGTGAGGACCGAGCTCCGCCCACGGGATGCTCTGCGTCCGACGATCCGCCCGGCGGTAGAGCGCATCGAACCAGCCGAGGGGATCACCAGCTTCGAGGAAGGGAGCGGACAGGCTCTCCACGTCGATCGCGGGTGCCGGCTCCGCGGGCTGACGCGGCCGACGACGGAACACCGAGGCGTCAGCTGGCGGAGGGGATCTCGTAGCCGGCCACCTTGGGGTGATCGACCTTGGTGACACCGACCTCCGAGGCGCCCCCCGGGGAGCCGAGCGCGGTGACGGAGTCCTCGAAGTACTCCGCGTTGATGGGCGTGAACTCTTTCCATTCGTCCGGGACGTCATCCTCGTAGGAGATGGCCTCGACCGGGCAGACGGGCTCGCACGCCGCACAGTCGATGCACTCCGTCGGGTGGATGTAGAGCATCCGGTCCCCTTCGTAGATGCAATCGACGGGACATTCCTGGACACAGGCGGTGTCCTTGACGTCCATGCACGGCTCGGCGATCACGTACGTCACGGCGCGCTCCTTGGCTGATCAGGGCGGTCGGTGCCGGGGGTCCGTCCCAGGGTAACCGGGACGATCAGGCTTCCCACTCGGCGACCTTGGGGTGGTCCTTTTCGGACGAGCCGACCCCAGCCGCTCCACCCGGCGAGCCCAGCCCGGTGACGGAGTCCTCGAAGTACTCCGCGTTGATGGGCGTGAACTCTTTCCATTCGTCCGGGACGTCATCCTCATAGAAGATGGCCTCGACCGGGCAGACGGGCTCGCACGCACCACAGTCGATGCACTCCGTCGGGTGGATGTAGAGCATCCGCTCGCCCTCGTAGATGCAGTCGACCGGGCATTCCTCGACGCAGCCCTTGTCCTTGACGTCGATGCAGGGCTCAGCGATCGTATAGGTCAACGCTCGTCCTCCTGTGGCGTGCTTGCTGTGGCGTGCTTGCGATCCGTGTGGAACAACGTGGTGACATGATCCTAGGGCGTTCACGCGGTTTGGTCGGCACCGGGGCCACCAACACGGTACCGAACGACGCGAGCTCCGCAGGTCGGGCACGAGCTGCCCGTGCTCCGTAGGCTGCCCCGGACAGCCGCCGATACCGCCACGCACCAGAGGGAGCGTCGTGACCACCGAGTTCGCTCCGCCGTCCGCCGAGCCGGCGCCGGCGACGCCCACACGGCGCTCCGCAGACATCCTCGGCTACCACCCGGTGCCGGACGACGGTCCCGTGCGCTACTTCAACCGCGAGCTGTCGTGGCTGCAGTTCGAGGAGCGGGTGCTCGTGCTGGCCGAGGACGCCGACCTCCCGCTGCTGGAACGAGCCAAGTTCCTGGCGATTTTCCAGTCCAACCTCGATGAATTCTTCCAGGTGCGGGTCGCCGGGCTGAAGGAGCAGCTGGACGCCGACGTCACCGGGTCCAATCCCGACAACATGTCCCCCGCGGAGCAGCTGCACGCGATCACGGAACTCGCGGCGGATCTGGCCCTGCGCAGCGGTGTCGCCTTTCGCGACGATCTGGTCCCCGTCTTGGCGGATGCCGGCATCCGCTTGTGCAGCTACGACGATCTGAGCTCCGACGACCACGCGTACTTCGACGAGGTGTTCGAGGAGCAGATGTTCCCGGTCCTGACCCCGTTGGCCGTCGATCCCGCGCACCCGTTTCCCTACATCTCGAACCTGTCACTGAATCTGGCCATCCTGGTCAGTGACCCCTCCACGGGCAGCTCGAGGTTCGCCCGCCTCAAGGTCCCCCCGGTGCTCGCCCGGTTCACGCTCCTGCCTGACGGACAACGGTTCGTGCCGATCGAGCAGGTGCTCGCCGCGCACCTCGATCGCCTCTTCCCGGGCCTGGAGGTGGTGGAGCATCACCTGTTCCGGGTCACCCGCAACGCCGACATCGAGGTGGAGGAGGACGAAGCGGACGACCTGTTGCTGGCGATCGAATCCGAACTCACCCGGCGCAGGTTCGGGCGGGTCGTTCGCCTGGAGGTCGAGCCGACCATCACCGACGAGGTGCTCGGCCTGCTGCTGCGTGAACTGGAGATCACGGACGACGATGTCAG
This sequence comes from Nitriliruptoraceae bacterium, assembly GCA_041688045.1. Classification (GTDB taxonomy): domain Bacteria; phylum Actinomycetota; class Nitriliruptoria; order Nitriliruptorales; family Nitriliruptoraceae; genus CSSed11-175R1. The sequence goes on along the minus strand of JBDNIX010000176.1, from coordinate 4,733 downwards.
CGTGTTGCCGAGCCCGTTGGACCTCAGTGGCCTCTGGACGCTCTACGGTCTGGAGCGCCCGGACCTCAAGCAGCCGAACTTCCACCGCACGACCCAACCGCGCCTGATCACGCCGCCCGGCGAGGACCTGGACCTGTTCGGCGTGCTGCGCGAGGGCGAGGTCCTCGTGCAGCACCCGTACGACTCCTTCACGACCTCGACGCAGGCCTTCGTGGAGGCCGCTGCCCGCGACCCGCACGTGCTGGCGATCAAGATCACCCTGTACCGCACCTCCGGGCCCGGCAGTCCCATCATCCGTGCGCTGCTGGACGCGGCGGAAGAGGGCAAACAGGTCGTGGCGCTCGTCGAACTGAAGGCCAGGTTCGACGAGGAAGCCAACATCGAATGGGCGCGCGCGCTGGAGGAGGCGGGTGTGCACGTGGCCTACGGCGTGGTGGGTCTCAAGACCCACACCAAGGTCGCGCTGGTCGTGCGCAGCGAAGACGGGCGCGTGCGCCGGTACGCCCACATCGGCACGGGCAACTACAACGACCGGACGGCGCGCATCTACGAGGACATCGGCTTGATGACGGCGGACCCGGACATCGGCGCCGACCTGTCCGACCTGTTCAACGTGTTGACCGGGTATTCGCGGCAGTCCTCGTATCGCCGCCTGGTGGTGGCCCCGACGAACTTCCGGTCACGGATGCTGGAGCTCATCGGACGCGAGGCCGCCGCCGACGATGGGCGCATCGTGGCCAAGATGAACAGCCTGGTGGATGCGGAGATCATGGACGCGCTGTACGACGCGTCGGCCGCCGGCACATCGATCGACCTCATCGTCCGCGGCATCTGTTGTCTGCGTCCGGGACTGCCAGGACTTTCGGAGAACATCCGGGTGCGGTCGCTGGTCGGGCGCTACCTCGAACACTCCCGGCTCTACCGGTTCGGGACGGCCGAGCGGGGACCCGACTACTTCATCGGCTCCGGGGACTGGATGCCCCGGAACCTGGACCGACGGGTGGAGGCACTGGCACCCGTCGGTGATCCGGTGCTGCAGGAGCGGCTGGAGGAGATCCTGGACGTCTCGCTGGCGGACGACCGGCTGGCCTGGGAGCTGGGTCCGGACGGCGTGTGGACGAAGATCCCGACGATGGTCGGCATCGAGAACCACGAAACCCTGCAGGACCGCGCCCGCGCCAGGATCGGTCGGTGACCGCTACCCCCACGCCGACCGTCGAAGCGGCCGGTGGCCTCGTCCTGCGGGACACCGGCGGTCCCGGCGATGCTCCCGCGAGCACCGAGGTCCTGGTGGTCCACCGACCCGCGTACGACGACTGGTCCCTGCCGAAGGGCAAGCTCGATCCGGGCGAGGACGCCGCGACCGCCGCGGTCCGGGAGGTGGCCGAGGAAACTGGCGTGACGGCCCGGGTCGGGCCCGAACTGCCGAGCGTCTCCTACCGCGTCAAAACCGGTCCCAAGCGCGTGCGGTGGTTCCGTATGGAGCCGGTCACCGGCGATCCCGCCCAACGGCCTCCAGACGGGGAGGTCGATATCGCCCGATGGGTGGCCGTTGCCGATGCTCACCGCCTGTTGACCTACGGTCCGGACCGACGTCTGCTCACGAATGCCCTCAAGGACCAGTCCACATGACCATCCTCGTTCTCCGCCACGCCGACGCCGGCAGCCGTGGCGACTGGGAGGGCCGGGACCACCTGCGTCCCCTGTCCGGGCGCGGACGCCAGCAGGCCGACCGCCTCGTCGAGCAGTACCGGGCGCGGCGGATCGAGCGGATCCTCACGAGCCCCTTCACCCGTTGCATCCAGACGGTCCAGCCGTTGGCCGACGCTCGCGGCCTCCCGGTCGAGGAGGAGGACGCCATCGCGGAGGGCGCGCCGCTGGCGGTCGTCCAGGAACTGGTACGCGATCTGGGGGATACCGACGCGGTGCTGTGCTCCCACGGCGACGTCATCCACCTGCTGCTGACCGACCTGTCGCACCGCGACGTGGCCGTCCGGGATCCACTCCGATGGGAGAAGGGCAGCACCTGGGCGCTCGACGGCGGAACGCCGCTGACGACCGCCACCTACCTCCCGCCCCCTGCCTAGGCCCGGCATGCGCACCTCGATTCTGGACCTCGGCAGCAATTCCTTCCACGTGTTGGTCGCCGACCTGGACGGCCGCACCGTGTCACCCGTCATGCGCCAGCGCGAGATGCTGCACCTGGGTCGGGTCGTCGCGCAGCACGGCACGATCCCCCCGGAACACCGGGTCCTGGCCGTGGACACGGTCGCGCACCTCACGGGGCTGGCGCAGCGTGTCGGGGCGCAGGATCACCTGGCCGTGGCCACCTCCGCGCTGCGCGACGCGGACAACGGAGCGGCGGTCATCCGCGACCTCTCCGAAGCCGCCGGAACCCCGGTGCGGGTGTTGGATGGAACCACGGAGGCCCGGCTGGCCTACCTGGGGGTCCGCGCGGCGGTCGCCGTGCGGAGCGAACCGGTGCTGGTCCTGGACCTCGGCGGCGGGTCGCTGGAGCTGGCCATCGGCGAGGGCGACCGGGTGGTCTGGTCGGCCTCCACCCGACTCGGGGCCAGCCGCCTGTCGGCCCTGGTGACGCGCGACCCGATCCGAAAGCGGGACGTCCGCACCCTGATGGAACAGGTGGATCAGGACATCGATCCCCTGGTGGACGCCGTCCGCTCCCGCGATCCGCGCACGACGATCGCGGTCGGCGGCACCGTCCGGGCACTGGCCCGCATCGCCGCGGTCGACGGAGCCGTCTGGCTACCGGCAACACTGAATCAGTTCCGCGTCAGCCGCGACGAGCTCACCCGACTCCGGGACGCCCTCGTCGAACGGGATCTGGACGGTCGATTGAGCGTTCCGGGGATGAAGGAGCGGCGAGCCGATCACCTGCATGTCGCCGCCGTCGTCCTGGTACGCGTCCTGGAACAACTCGGGGTGTCAGACGTGACGGTCAGCGACTGGGGCCTGCGTGAGGGCATCCTGTTGGATGCGCACGGCACCGCAGGACCGCCGTCGGCCCATGAGCTGCGCACGCAGGAGGTCCGTCGGATGCGGCTGGCGTTCGTCCCCGACGACCCGCATCCGCTGCACGTGGCGACGCTGGCGTTGCAGGTCTTCGACGGGACCCGTGCCCTGCACCAGCTCACCAACCGCGACCGCGAACTCCTGCATCACGCCGCAGAGCTCCATGCCGTCGGCGAATCGCTGGCCCTGCGTCGTCAGCACCAGCACGGGGCCTACCTGGTCGAGAACGCCGAACTTCGCGGGTTCGATCCCTCCGAGTCCGCGCTGCTGGCCACACTGGTCCGCTTCCATCCGTCTCGGGGCATCAACCGCACGTTCCCGCCGTTCGCCTCACTGGCCGAGGCGGACCAGGAGCGCGCCCGTCGCCTGTTGGCGCTCCTGCAGATCGCCGACGGGCTGGACCGCGCACACGACCAGGCGGTCACGCGCGTCTCGATCCGCCGGACCGACGACCAGGTGAACCTGCACCTCGAGGGAACCGGCCTGCACGTCACCACCGACGAACTCGCGCGCAAGACACGCCTGTTCGAACGGACCTTCGACGTCCGGGTTCGCGTCCACGACCAGGTGGCGGGCTGACCATGGCCGACGACCGACCATCTGCAGGCCCCCGGGCCCTGTACACCCATCGCGTCACCTTCGCGGACGTCGGGGAACGCGTGACGGTCCGACACGTCATCGACCCGCCGACCCGCACGACGGATGCGGACCGTCAGCCGCAGTTCACCGACGTCGTCGGGCGGCTGGTCGTCGCCGACGACGAGGTGCTGATGATCGTGGACCGCCAACGCCAGCTCCACGTGGTCGCACAGGCGGGAGTGGTCGCCTCCAAGGTGATCCCCCCGCACCCGCGCCTGGCCGCCGAGCCGCTCGTCGGCACGCGCGACACCCCCTTGGAACGGCTGGCAGCGCGCGTGCTGCTGCTCGACGACCAGCGTCGCACCCTGCTGGTCGGTCACGTCCCCGCGGACGACCGGGTGGTCTGGACCGCCCCAGGGGGCGGGCTCAAGCCGGGTGAGAGCCACCTCGATGCTGCTGCTCGGGAGCTTCGTGAAGAACTCGCCATCACACCCGCCATCGGTCCCTGGATCTGGCACCGCCGCGTGACGTTCAGCTTCCGCGGCCTGTGGATCGACCAGGACGAGCGGTGGTTCCTCGCCCACACCGCCGCCTTCGATCCCGCGACCGCACCGCTGGCCGACCACGGCGCGACCGACGCACGCTGGTGGCGGGCGGACGAACTCCGTGCCAGCGACATCGAGGTGGCACCCGCCGACCTGGCCGACCACCTCGACACGTTGACGCGTGACGGCCCGCCCCCGGAACCGTTCGACGTCGGACGGTGACGCCGGGCAGGTTCAGAGCTCGCGGGTGAAGACCATGTGCAGGACTGTGGCGGCCCGGACCCAGGCATCCGTGCGGTCCTTGCCCGGCGGGTCATAGGTGCGGTGGAACTCCTCCAGCACGGCCTGTCGCTGCGGATCCCTGTCGTCCAGGAACGAAGCGCGCGCCAGCCACGAACGCCCATCGATCCGCACGACGCCCTGCTCCTCACCCTGCAGGTTCAGGCACCATTGGGTCAGCCCACCGGACCCGCTCATCAGATGGACACCGCCGTCGGCGGGGACGAACCAGAGTTCGGCACTGTGGCGCCGCCCGGCACCACGACCCTGGGTCGCCAGGACGCAGTACTTCTCGTC
>JBDNIX010000175.1:0-5073 GCA_041688045.1 Nitriliruptoraceae bacterium | reverse complement strand
GTCACGCGGGTAGATGCATGAAGAGCCGAGCATCACCACCTTGCGGGCACCGGCCCGGGTCGCAGCTTCGATGCAGTTGGCGGCGATCATGAGGTTGGCATAGAGATGCTGCGCCGGCGCGGAGCGGTTGGCATGGATCCCGCCGACCTTGGCGGCGGCGATGATCGCCACATCGGGGCGCGCTGCGGCCACGAAGGCTTCGGTGTCGGTCTGCCGGGTGAGGTCGACGTCGTCAGAGCTGGCCGTGATCAGTTCCCCGATCGGTTCGTCGGTCAGCCGCCGGACGACCGCGGACCCGACCATGCCCCGGGCTCCGGCCACCCATACCCGAGCGCCGCGTAGGTCGAACTGGTCATCAGCCATGACGCTGCTCCGGCGTGAACCGTTCGGCGACTCGGGCCCGCGCTTCATCCACGGACAGACGGTACTCCCCGAGGTCGGCTTCGACCATCTCTGCGACCAGGTCGCGGAATCTCGTGCGGGCCTTCCAGCCGAGTTCGGTGGTGGCGCGCATCGGGTCGGCGTGCAGGTTCTCCACCTCGGTCGGCCGGTAGTAGGCCGGGTCGACCTGCACGAACGAGGAGCCAAAGAGCCCGACGTGCTGGAAGGCCAGGTCAGAGAACTCACGGACCGTGTGCGGTTCGCCGGTGCCAACCACGTAGTCGCGGGGCTCGCCCTGCTGCAGCATCAGCCACATCGCTTCGACGTAGTCGCGGGCGTGGCCCCAGTCGCGCACCGCGTCGAGGTTGCCGAGGTAGAGGGTCTCCTGGCGTCCGGCGACGATCGCCGCGACCGCACGCGTGATCTTGCGGGTGACGAATGTCTCGCCCCGGCGTGGCGATTCATGGTTGAAGAGGATGCCATTGACCGCGAACATGCCGTAGGCCTCCCGATAATTGCGCACCATGTGGTGGCCGTAGAGCTTCGCGGCGGCGTAGGGCGAGCGTGGCCGAAACTCGCTGTCTTCGGACTGGGGCGCGGGCGCGTCACCAAACATCTCCGAGGTGCCGGCCTGGTAGAGCCTGCAGGGCACGTCGGCCTCGCGGATCGCTTCCAACAACCGGACGACGCCCAATGCATCGACGTCCCCGGTGTACTCCGGTTGGTGGAACGAGACCGCGACATGGGACTGCGCGCCGAGGTTGTAGATCTCTTCCGGCCGCAGTTGCCGGATCAACCGGGCGATGGCCGACCCATCGGTCAGGTCACCGTGGTGCAGGTGCAGGTGGACGTCCGGCTCGTGGGGGTCCTGGTAGAGATGGTCGATCCGATCGGTATTGAACGACGACGCACGTCGCATCACACCGTGGACCGTGTAGCCCTTGGCCAGCAGCAGCTCCGCCAGGTACGAGCCGTCTTGCCCGGTGATACCGGTGATCAGCGCGCAGCGGCTCATGCAGGTGCCCACTGCGGATCGGTCAGGTGCTCTGTTTCCCGCGAAGACCGGAACCAGTCGATCGTGCGGCTCAGGCCGTCGCGCAACCCGACCTGTGCTCGCCAGTCGAGGGCGCCGTTGGCCAGGGTCGTGTCCGGCCGTCGGACCTGCGGATCGTCTTCGGGTCGGGGCAGGTGCTGGATCACGGAGGACGATCCGGTGAGTTCGATGATGGTCTCGGCCAGTTCGATGATCGTGACCTCATCAGGGCTGCCGAGGTTCACCGGGCCGACCGTGTCCGAGGTCAGGAGCGCCAACAGTCCGGCGACAAGATCATCGACGTAACACAATGACCGGGTCTGCGTCCCATCGCCGTGGACGCTCAGCGGCTCATCGGCGAAGGCCTGCGCCACGAAGGTCGGGACGGCGCGCCCGTCGCCCAGCCGCATCCCCGGCCCGTAGGTGTTGAAGATGCGGGGAATGCGGATCTCGACCCCGTGCGTGCGGTGATAGGCGAAGGCCATCGCTTCGGCGTAGCGTTTGGCCTCGTCGTACACGCCGCGTGGCCCGATGGGGTTCACATGGCCCCAGTAGCCCTCCGGCTGGGGGTGCACCTGCGGGTCGCCGTACACCTCCGAGGTGGAGGCCAGCATGAACCTGGCGTCCTTCGCCAGAGCTAGACCAAGCGCGTTATGGGTGCCGAGCGCTCCGACCTTCAACGTCTGGATCGGCAGCTGCAGGTAGTCCACTGGCGACGCTGGTGAGGCGAAGTGCAGCACCGCATCGACGTCGCCGGGCACGAACAGGTACTCGGTCACATCCTGGTGGACGAACCGGAACCGTTCATGGCCAGAGAGGCGGGCCAGGTTCGCTTCGCTGCCGGTGCTGAGGTTGTCAAGCACCACCACGTTCGTCCCGGCCCGGATGAGCGCATCACTGAGATGCGAGCCCAAGAAACCAGCACCCCCGGTGACCACGACACGCGCGCCAGCCAGCCGCTCGGAAGAAACCCCGTTGATACCTACTCCCTTCGCGTTCCTGATCGATGCCGTCGACGTCTCCCCCGTCGGCCTAGTCTAGACGACACACGTGACCGCCCGACCCAGGCCTGAGATCGGCACGCCAAAGGTGTCGCCACGTAGGCTTCACGTCGCCAGCCAGAAGGGTCAGGTTCTTGGGGCAGCGTCCGCGCACGGGTGGCCGTCGGGCCGAAACGGGGCACGCCCACCATGGGATGGTGCTGGTCGTCGGGCCGGACGGCGCCGGCAAGTCCACCATCATCGAAGCGGTCGAGACGCAGCTCGGTCGGCCGGTTCACCGGGCCCACTCCCGTCCCGGGCTTGTAGCGGGACGTGCAGGCACCGGGGCGGTCGTGACCGATCCCCATGCCCAGCCGCCCCGGGGCAGGGTCGCCAGCCTGTTCAAACTGCTCGTGGTCCTCGCGGACACGCTGATCGGCAGCCGGGTCCGCTGGCGGCCGATAGCCAACCGTGAGGTCTTGCTCGTCGAGCGCGGCTTCTACGACCTGGCCGTGGACCCGTTCCGTTATCGCCTGCCACGTTCGTTCGGCCCCTTGGTCGCGAGACTCGGCCGGTTGGTCCCACGGGCGGACCTGACCGTGCTGCTGTGCGGTGACCCGGCCGCCCTGCACGCACGGAAACCGGAGATCGGCGCGGCCGAAGTGGCCCGGCAGATCGCAGCCTGGCGGGCGCTCGTGTCACGCACGGCACACCGGGTGCTGGAGTTCGACACCGTGAGCCAGACCCCGGCCGAATGCGCCAGACTGATCGTCGCGGCGCTGCCCGCGCGCCGTTGGCGGAGGGTCGTCGGCTCGCCGCGACGCCTGGCGATGCGCGCCACCGGCGACAGCCCTGCGTTGGCCATCTACCAGCCGCAGCGACCCCTGGCCCGCGCTGCAACGACGCTCAACCGCCCGCTGCTGCGGGCGGGCTTTGCACCGCGGACGAGACCCCCACCCGTCCCTGACCTCGAAGACCTGCTGGGGCGCGGAGCCCGCCCACCTACGCACCTGGCCGCGCTGCGGTCCTCGCAGCCGGGCCGCTGGGTGATCGGCGCGGCAGATGCGACCGGTCTGCACACGGTCATCAAGGTCGGTCGGGCTGACGATGGCGGGCTTGCCCGCGAGATCGACGTCCTCGGCCAGCTGCAACCCACAGCCACGATCCGGCTGCCGCAGCTCTGCTGGCAGGAGGCACGTGGCGGCTGGATGGCTGCTGGGCTGCTCGCCTTACCAGCCACCGACGGCCAACTCGACCTCGCCCGCCTCGTCGAGCTGACTACGGCGCTGACGCAAGGCGCGCTGGGCACGCCGGTGGTCCACGGTGACCTGGCACCCTGGAACGTGGCTCGGTGCGGCGCACAGACGGTGCTCTGGGACCTCGAGGACGCCGAGCTCGGCACGCCCCGACCGTTGCACGATCTGACCCACTTCCTGGTGCGACGCGGCAGGTTGTTACGCACGGCCAGCGCCGAGCAGACCGCGGAGCTCCTGACCGGCGCCAACGGCCCGGGAGTCGCTCACCTGCGTGCGTTGGGCCTACCGCCCGAGTCCGCCAGTCCGCAGGTGCGCGCCTACCTCGCCAGGACGCAGCCGAGCGACCCCGCCGAAGCCGCCTACCGCCACGCCCTCGCTGCCGCGCTCCCGGACGCCATGATGCGACCGAGGAGGGCCATCGGAAGCCGCCATCGGCACCGATGACCAGGCACCGCGCCATAGAGAGCCCTGTCGGCCACACGCCCCGCGGCTCGCTGCGTTGGTGGCTGCGTTGGGACTGATCGTCGTGATGACGATGTTCAGCCCACCGAGCACCTTGGGACGGGTCCACGCGCCGGTGTCCGATGCCGTGGGCCTGCGGACCGTGGAGATGGCACTGAACGTCGCCCTGTTCGTGCCGCTCGGTGGCGTGCTCGGCTGGCTCGGCAGCGCCCGTTGGCTGCCGGGCCTGGTCCTGCTGTCGGTCGGCATCGAGGTTGCGCAACTGTGGCTGCCGGACCGCAACAGCGAGGTGATCGACGTGGTGAGCAACAGCTTGGGCGGGCTGCTTGGGTACGCAGGCGTCAGCATCCTCCTGCGTCAGGCCCGCACGCGCCGGCGCAGCTCGCTCGGCGAGGAACCCTGACCCTCACGCAACTGCTTTGTCCACAGCCTCAGGGCGATCCGCCCCGCGAACCCAAGCGCACGTGCCAGGATCGGGGCATGGACGAGACGGTGCGGACCTACCTGCAGGGCTGGCTCGAGGTGCAACGCACCCAGCTGCAGCCATCCACCTGGCGTGAGTACGAGGGCAACGCGCGCCGCTACCTCGTCCATCACCTCGGCGACCGGCGCGTCAGCGAGGTCACCCACCGCGACCTCACCGCGCTCTACCGCATCCTGCTGACCGCCGGCGGCGTGCGCGGCAAGCCCTTGGCGCTCGTCACCGTGCAACGGATCGCCGCCATGGTCCACAAGGTGTTCGCCGATGCGGTGCGTGACGAACTCATCTCGGCCAACCCGGGCGACAGAGCGCTGCTGCCGCGCGTGGATTTCTCCTCGGGACCACACGACCTACGGGTGTGGACCGCACCGCAGCTCACCGCCTTCCTCGAACAGCAACGTCACCGCCCGTTGTGGCCGCTGTGGATCGTGGCCGCCGGCACAGGGATGCGCCGCGGCGAGTTGCTCGGGTTGCGTTGGG
>JBDNIX010000174.1:0-3774 GCA_041688045.1 Nitriliruptoraceae bacterium | reverse complement strand
GATCTGATCGATGGCCACGGCGACATCCGTGTCGCTGCCGGTGAAATTCGACCCGGTCGCCACCGCCACGAACGTGAACACCGACGCCGTCGCCAGCGTCAGCAGCAGGCCGATCCCCGTCAGCACCCACGTGGTGATCACGGTGGTCAGTTTGCGGATCTCCGCGACGACGAGGCCCATCAGGCGATCCCTCCCCCGGCGGTCAGCTCGAGGAACACGTCTTCGAGCTCCGGCGCGACCGCCCGGAGCTCCGTCAGCACCACGCCGGTCTGCAGCGCGACGGTCCCGACCTGGACGGCTTCGAGCCCGACCACGTGCAGGGCATCAGCCACCTCGTTGACCTGCGCCCCCTGGCGGCCCAGCGCAGCTGCCAGGCGTGCGTTGTCCTGACTGCGCACGACGACCGCGGCGCCCTCGGCCGACGCGGTCAGCTCCGCGACACTGCCCTGTGCGACGATCCGGCCGCGACGGATGACGACGACATCGTCGACCAGCCGCGCGATCTCCCCCAACAGGTGCGAGGACACCAGGATCGCGCGTCCATCCTCGGCGAGGTGACGCAGGAACCCACGCACCCACTGGATGCCTTCGGGATCCAGGCCGTTGGCGGGTTCGTCCAGCAGCAGCACCTGCGGATCCCCCAGCATGACGACCGCCAATCCCAACCGCTGCTTCATGCCGAGGCTGAACTTCCCCACGCGCTTGCGCCGAGCCTGCGCCAGGCCGACGAGCTCGAGTACCTCGTCGCAGCGGGACGCGGGTAGCCCGCCCGCAGCCGCCGTGACGCGCAGTTCGTCGATCGCCCTGCGCCCCGGGTGGAACCCGACGCCGTCGACGATGGATCCGACGGCGCGGATGGGGTCCTCGAGGTTGCGAAAATCGGAGCCGTGGATGGTGGCGCGACCGGACGTCGGCGCGGTGAGCCCGACGATCGCCCGCAGGGTGGTCGACTTCCCGGCCCCGTTGGGCCCGAGGAAGCCGACGATACGTCCAGCCGCAACGTCGAAACTGACGTCATCGACCGCCACCTCGGACCCGAACCGTTTGGTCAGGCCCTGGACGGAAACGGCTGGCGTCATGACCTGATCCCCCGGCGCCCACCGTGCAATGTGCGCGTCGTCAGCTCGGCAGCGTAGTCACAGGGATCCGCGTCGCGGACCATTTCGCCGGGTCCGGTGCCGTTCCCAGAGCCGACCCACGACCCCCACCAACGGGATCACCACAGCCCCGACGATGATCGCCACCCACAGGTCCCATCCCCGTACCATCGCCGCGCCGGCACCGATCAGCACACCGAACGGGATCAGCCACAGCGGCGCCATGCGAGCGCGGCCTTCCGCCTCGAGACGGCGCTGCGTGACGGTCGCACCGACCGCGCCAAGAACCACCAGGGCGGCACCGACGACCACCAACACCGGGTCCATGGCAGCTCCTGCGCCGGGCCGGCTGCGGTCGGATCCGAGCCCGTCGGTCCGATGGGCCGGGCGTCTGCGCTGAGCCTATGACCTCGCGTGAAGGGCCTCGCACCGGCGTCGCGACGTCGTAGCCTGCCCGTCAGACGGCGCCCCTCGAACGGCGTCCTGACGTGAGGGCCACCGCGCCATGATCCGGGTGTTGACCGACCAGCCGTTGGTGGTGCTGTTCCTCGTCCTGGGCGCCGGCACGCTGATCGGTGCCGTCCGGATCGGCGGCATCGCCGCTGGCCCTGCCGGGGCGCTGTTCGCGGGGCTGGCACTGTCCGCGGCCGTCCCGGACGTCGCGGACGTGGTCCCTCCGCTCGTCGGAACGCTCGGGCTGGCGCTGTTCGCCTACACCGTCGGGCTCGCGGGAGGCCCGTCGTTCTTCGCCGGACTGCGCCGCAACGCACGCACCATGATCGGGGCCGTGTCCGTCTTCGTGGGCCTGGCCGTGGTCGCGGCCCTCACCGGGCGGGCACTGGGCCTCAAAGCCGCGGACATCGCCGGGGTCTACGCCGGCGCGGTCACCAACACCCCCGGACTGGCTGCGGCGGTGGAGGTCACCGGGGGCAATCAGCCGGTCGTCGGCTACTCGCTGGCCTATCCCTTCGGGGTGGTCGGCATGATCCTGGCCATCGTCGTCAGCGCCCGATGGTCGCGCGCCCACCCGACCCCGGAGGACCTCGATCCGCCACAACCGGCGACCTACAGCACCATCGAGGTAACCCGGTCGGATCTGCCCCCGCTCGACGAACTCACCACGTTCGAGGGGCAGACGCTGGTGTTCTCACGCGTGCGACGCGGCGATGACGAGCGCACGCCCAACCGTGAGCTGCGGCTCGAACCCGGCGACCTGGTCACGGTCGTCGGTCCGGGACCGGCACTCGACGCCCTCACGGACCACCTCGGCCGACCTGCCGACCAAGACCTGCCTCTCGATCGCCGACAGGTCGACTTCCGCCGCGTGGTGGTCTCCAACGCCCGGTACGCGGGCCGGACCGTGGCCGGTCTGGACCTCGGACGGTTCGACGCGGTGGCGGGGTTCGTCCGGCGCGGTGACGTCGATCTGGTCGCCGCGCCGGACCTCATCGTCGAACTGGGCGACCGCATCCGCGTCGTCGCCCCGCGCGAACGGCTGCCCGAGGTCGTGCGGGAACTGGGGGACTCCGAACGCGCGGTCGTGGTCGCCGATCCCATCGGGTTCACGCTCGGCCTGCTGGTGGGGCTGGCCGTCGGCCTCGTCCCGATCCCCCTGCCCGGCACCTCCCTACAGCTTGGGACAGCCGCTGCCCCGCTCTTGGTCGGACTCGTGCTCGGCCGGATCGGGCACACGGGGCCGGTGTCGTGGCAGGTGCCCTACGCGGTCAACCAGGCACTGCGCCAGTTGGGTGTGCTGCTGTTCCTCGGAACGGTCGGACTGGGCGCCGGCCCGGAACTGGCAGAAGCCCTGCGCACCGCGACCGGACTGGTCCTCCTGGCCTTTGGTGCCGGGCTGACACTGATCGCGGCCGTCGCGCTGGTCCTGCTCGGACGGGCACTCGACTTGGGATCTGCCCGATTGGCGGGCACCATCGCCGGTGCACAGAACCAACCGGCCATTCTGGCGTTCGCCGTCGAGCGGACGGACGGCGATGACCGGGTCAACCTGGCCTACGCCCTGCTGTTTCCCCCGACGTTCATCGCCAAGATCCTGTGTGCGCAGGTGCTCGCCAGCCTCTGACACTTTCCCTTGCAGCACCCGCCCTCGCAGGATTCTCCCTCGCAGGACCCAACCGGAGCCCTCATGCCCGTCCCCTGCACGCGAGCGGCCCTCTGGGTCGTGATCGTGATCGGCGCCTTGCTCGTCCTCAGCTCGTGTGGCCCCACCGGAATGCCCGATCTCAGCGTCAGCCCCGCCCAGGCTGCCGTGCCCGTGTCCGGCAGTTCCCAGATCGTCATCGCGATCAGCAACGACGGCGACGGCGACGACGAACTCCTGGAGGTCACCACCCCGGTGGCACTCGGCGTCGAACTGCATGTCACCGAGATCGAGGATGGGCAGGCCACCATGCGTCAACTGGAGTCGGTCGAGCTTCCCGCCGGGGAGACGGTCCGCCTCCGGCCCGGCGGCCTGCACCTGATGATGGTCGTCCCGGACGAATCGGTCGTCGAGGGAGGTACCTTCGACCTCACCCTGCGCTTCGACCGATCGGACCCGATCACCGTCCCGGTCGAGGTGGTGCCCCTGCTCGATCTGGCCGAGAACTCCTTCGACGACGCCTCCTCCAGCGACTAGCACGCCCGCCTCACTCTCGATCCCACCCGCCGCCCCGTCGAT
>JBDNIX010000173.1:0-7066 GCA_041688045.1 Nitriliruptoraceae bacterium | reverse complement strand
GTCGACCAGCGGCTCCGCGCGTTGATCGAGGATCGAATCCAGGACCTGCAGGGGCGCAAGGACGCGCGTTCGAAGCAGGCTGGGGTTCGCTTTGCCCGATACTTCGTTCTCCTCGTTCCCTTCGGCATGGCGTTGGTGGGGTTGTTGATCGGGGACGGTCGTGCCGCCTACGAGACCGCCAGGGGGCAGATCGCCGTGTTGTCGGCCTTCGGACTGATGGGGCTGTGCTGGTTCTGGGCGGGCCAGTTGCTGAAGCTGCCGGAGGAACAACGGGTCTTCACCGAGAGCGGTGACGCACCATGATGCTGCTCGTCGTCGTTGGCGGCCTGTTTCTGTGGGGCGGGCTCACCCTGCTCCTGTCCGAAGTGCGCTGGTTCGCGCGACGCCCTCTGCCGGGTCGGCTCGGTCCCTATCTGCCGGGGGGCATGGGGACCCGCGGACGGGCCGGACTGCTGTCGGTCGAGTCGTTTCGCGAAGCGGTCGGACCTCTGGCCCGCGTGTTGGGGTCGCAGTTCTCGCGACTGTTCGGGGTCAGCGAGGAACTGGACCGTCGCCTCACACGCATCCACTCCGGCCTCGACGTCACGGAGTTCCGTGTGCGCCAGATCGGCTGGTCGCTGGCGGGCCTTGGTATCGGGTCGATGTTGGCGGTCGCCCTGCGTCCGCCCGTCGCGCTAGCCCTGGTGTTCACGCTCGGGGGCATGCTGTTGGCGTTCCTGCTCTTGGAACAACAGGTCACGGCGGCATCGGACCGCTGGAAGCGGACCATCCACCTGGAATTGCCGGTGACGGCCGAGCAGGTCGCGATGTTGCTGGGATCGGGATACTCCCTGCTCGCGGCCCTCGATCGCGTGTCGCGTCGCGGCACGGGTTCGATCTCCCAAGATCTCCGCCGTGTCATCGGTCGCGTGCGTCAGGGGGTCTCCGAAGAGCAGGCACTGCGGGAATGGGCCGAGCTTGCAGACGTGGACGCTCTCGAGCGCTTCGTCTCCGTCCTTGCCCTCAACCGTGAAGCCAGCGACCTCGGCCGGCTCATCGCCACCGAGGCACGCGGCATCCGCCGGGACGTACAGCGCGAACTGGTCGAGGTGATCGAGCGCCGTGGGCAGCAGGTGTGGATCCCGGTCACCGTGGCCACGTTGCTCCCCGGAGCCATCTTCATCGGTGTTCCCTTCACCGCAGCGCTCAGCGAGTTCCTCGGTTGACCAGGCGGATGTCATCCGCGCGTCAGATCGCCAGTCTCTCGACGGCCTGGCCGGTGACCGCAGCGACGAGGTCGAAGTCCTTGTCGAGATGCAGAACCGTCAGGTCCGTCAGGTCCGCCAGTTCCGCCGTCGCCGCGATGAGCAGGTCCGGGACGGCCGTGGCACGGTGATGACCTCGGTCGGCGAGCAACGCCTGCACGTGGACGGCTCGGTCCTCGATCGCCGGAGTCAGGACTCCACCGGCAGAGAGGCCAACGGCGGGATCCGCAGCCCCTCGCGCAGATCGTCCCCGGTGCGGGCGCTGAACCCGATCTTGAGGCGTGTGACCGTGCCGATGCGGACCAGGCCTCTCTCGATGCGCTCCGCCCCCGTGGCCGCATCCGTTGAGGCCCCGATGCGGACCAGGGCGGACTTGTCGATCAGCCAGTCGGTCACTCCCAGGCCCGGCGCATGACCTCGACATCTCCGAGGTCGCTGAAGGTCTCGCCGAATCGTCGGAGGGACTCCACGGTGACCGCGCCCCCGGACGAGGTGGCCATGCGGGTCATCTGCCTGCGCAGATACTCCGTGCGCGACAGACCCAGGCGCTTCGCCTTGGCCTCGATGGCGGCCACGACCTGGTCGGGGACGCCTCGGATCAGCAGGTCCGTCATAGGGCCTCCTCGGTCTGCTCGCAGATGATGTCAGCGGCGGAGCCGCGCTTCGGGATCCTTCCAAGAAGCCGGATGTGAGCTCATTGCGCACCGCGCCCGGGCGATCCTACGAAACCCCTCGGCCCTCGAGGTCACCCACCCGTCGGGTCACGCGCCGACGCGCGTCCCGCACCAGCGCCTCCGGCATGTCGAGCAACGCTGGGGTGAACGAGCCGATCAGCGTACTGACCGCTGCGACGACCTTCGTGCAAAGGGCGACGGCGACCTTCGCGGGCACCCCGTCGTCGGTCGCCAACGTCAGCCAGTGCTTGCGCGTCACTGCGTCGTGCGGGACGCTACGCACCGCAGGGTGGAACCGGTGGTCCTCTTCGTACGGCCACGTGTGCACCACGTCGTAGACGGGGGTGGTGCAGCGCTGCGAGAGTGCTGCGATGACCGTTCTTGCGTCGGGGTCACACTTCTGTGCCGGCCGCAGGCTCAGCACCTGCGTGGCGTCCTCCTGCGCATGCCGTATCAGCGTGCCGGCGTCCCACGACCGGTCGAACCGGGTGACGGCGAGCGCCTGCACACCGTCGGCGTCGGCGACCACATGCACGTTCGGCGCATCGAGCCCCGCGCCGCGGGCAGCCGTCATGAACAGCTGCTCGTTGCGCAGCACGCCGTGCCACGAGTCGTCGGGGGAGAACTTGAGGATCACCCGGCCCACCTTGCTGCCGACCAGCGATCGGGAGTGGTAGGAGATCTCCGGCTGCACGCCGGCGACCGCGGACCGCTGCGACGGGTCATCCGGCAGCCACAGTTGCGAAAACCGGACCTGGCCGAAGTCCGCCGGCCCTTGGTCGACGTTGCCGGACAGCGGCGCTCTGGCTTCGACGATCCGTACGTCGCCGATCGTGTCGGCGCCGAGGTGGGTGAGCAGCCCGAGTTCGTCGTCCTCGGACACGTGCAAGGCGCGGGCGAGCGTTCGCCGTCGGGTCTGTCCTTCGGGCAGCAGGCCGGCGAAGTACGCCGGCGCTTGCATCCGCACCTCCCTGACCTCGGCCCCGAGCGGCAGGGTCGATGCCACCGGCGGCCCGTCGTACCCGGAGGCGTACCGGAAGGTGACCTCGTTGCCAACGCGCCACATCGATGCGCAGTGCACGCCAGCCTTGTAGACGTCGGAAGCGACGGCCACATCACCGGGGATCATGATCCCACCCCGGCTTCTCCGGGCACGTGGTCATGTGGCAGCGCGACGATCGTCAGACCCAGTGCCTCGGCGATCGACGCGTACAGTTCCAGTCCGGACGCCCGGCCCGTCTCTGCCTGTGAGACGCTGCGTTGCGTCGTCCCAGCGAGGTCAGCCACCTCTGTCTGGTTGAGCCGGAGCAGTTTCCGGCGGGCCCGCAGTTGCGCACCAAGTTGCTGGGTGTATGCCTGTTTCATCATAGAGTGATCTTCGGTGCGGGCGCGGACCCGCATTTTCGCACATATTATGTCGAAATGCACATATTCGATCCGTTGGTAAGCCGGTTCGCGCCAAGACCGCGCGTCCTAGCGTTCGATGGACAGTGGGGGCCGAGCCTGGATCGCAACGCGCTGCCGAGCAGCGGAGCGTCGACTCCGCTCTCGAGACCGTCGCGTACCGTCAGGAGCTCCACAGGATGGTGCAAAATCGCCCGACGCCGTGGTCACGTGCTCTGGTACGGTGAATCCATCAGCCGGGCGGCCAGTCCGCCCACCCGACACCGCACTCGGACACCGCAGCGCGACACCCAAGCCCGTCCCGTTGCAGCTGTTCGCCACGTCGTTCGGGTCCGACTGTGAAGCGGATCGGGGGAAGACGTGAGAAGATTTTGGCATCGGATTCGGGCAGGCCAGGCCGGTGAAGGCGTGATCTCGGCGGCCATCGTCGTCCTCATCATGGCCGTCATCGGTGGCACGATGTTCATCGTGTTCAACCAGACGTTCGGCAGCGCCGCAGAGCGCATCTCCGACGAGATCGACACGATCGTTGAGACGCCGTCCGGATAGTTCTCGCCGGCCGTCCGATGACCGGGACCGCCGACGAGCGGCGCAGCCAGGCGTGGGCCGATGACGGTGGGTCGTCTCCGATCACCGCGGTGTTCGGTGTGGCGATGTTCCTCTTCTTCCTGTTGTTCGCAAGCCAGGTGCTGCTGCATCTGTACGCCACCTCGATCGTGACGAGTGCAGCACTATCGACCGCGACGCGTGTTGCGGGTGAGGGACTCGACTGTGGACCGCAGGGAAGCACCGCCGACCAGATCGCCCGCGGGCGGCTCGGCCGGTTCGGCCAGCGCGCCGATCTACGGGTGGACTGCTCCGATGACGGCCAGATGACGGTCGTCACCATCCAGGCCCCGTCACCTGCTCGAGGTCTTGCCACCCCGAACTATGGCTTGTCGTTGGAGACGATCGAACGAACGGCGCGGGTTCGCACCGAAGATTTTCGATCGTGATGTGCCGACGGGTGTCGACGGATCGTCAGGTCGGCGAGTCGACGGAACCCCCCCGCTCGCGCAGCCGATTCGTCACCGATGAACAGGGGCTGGCTGCCGGTGCCGAGGCGTTGATCTTCGGCGTGCTGGTCTTCGTGATCGGAACGATCATCATCCTGAACGCGTGGTCGGTCGTTGATGCCAAGTTCGCCACGTCATCGGCTGCCCGGGAGGCGGTTCGAGCCGCCGTGGAGGCGCCGCCGGGTGCGGACCTGGACGCAACGGCGGAGACCGCCGCCGCAGCCGCGTTCGAAGGGTACGGCCGTGATCCGACCAAGGTTTCCGTGCTCTGGGACGGAACGGGTTCCGGTGCAGTCCAGGCCAGGTGTGCGCCTGTGCAGTACCGAGTCACCACCACCGTCGGGGTGATGATGGTTCCCCGACTGAGCAACCGACTCACGTTCGACGTGAGCTCGGTGTACTCGGAGCTGATCGATCCGTTCCGTTCGGGTCTGCAGGAGAGCGCCTGTGACTTCTGAGTCCCGATGGCGTGAGCGGCTGCGCGCTCAGCAGGGCAACACGCTGGTGCTGTTCCCGGCCGCGATCATCATCCTGCTCGGACTGGGCGCGTTGGCACTGGACGCGGCCACGATCTATCTGGGCCAGCGTCGGCTCGCTGATCTGGCTGCGGCGACGGCCAACGATGCAGTCGGTGGCCTGCGCCTGGATTCCTTCTACGATGAGGAGCAGGAACCGGAGCTCGAGGACGGGCTCGGGACGCAGCGGGCCGAGATCATCGGCGCCCAGATGGGGGAGGACCGCAGCTTCGAGAACGTGACCTGCGAGGTTGCCGTGGACGCCCTGGAGGCGACGGCCTCCTGCACGGCGCAGGTGCGCCCGATCCTCGCGCCGTTCTGGCCGGGGCTCGGCGACCGTCTGGAGATCCGCGCCGTCGAGTCGGCACGGGCAGCCGAAGGCCCTCTGCCCTGACCCGTCCGCTCGCGCGCCCGATCCCCACGATGGGCTACCAGCGCTCGTCTTTGGGGAGAGCGTCGATGAGGCGGCGGAGTTCGTCCGCGATCTCGTAGGTGAACCGGTGGATCGTCGCCTCGGCCAACCGGTGCAGCAGCAGGCGATCGACCCCCGCGCCCAGCAGTCCGAGGGGTGGTTCGTAGGACCCGGTGACCGTCAGCTGGGTCAGCGGCGGGTCGAGCGACAGGGCGGACACGTCGAGGTCCGCGGCCAGGTACGGGAACAGCATCCGACCGCGTTCGGCATGCCACCGCATGGGCACGACGCTGCGGGTCAGTTCGCGCGGCGCGAACTCACCGACCTCGATGCGGACGTCCTTGGCGATCTCGAACCCCGCGACCTGAAGCTTGAGGGTGCGGGACAACTCGTCGGCCTGTTCGGCCGCGTCCGCGGTGGCGTGCTGCAGGACGGACCGACTGTCCTCGGCCAGCAGTCGTGACACCTGGTCCCACGGTGCCTCGACGTACGCGTAGCAGTGCAACTGGCGTGCCACGGTGGTCCTCCCCCTGAAATGAAACGGTGATCCATGCTCGGTCGCGCGGGTGCGACGATCACGGTAGAGGTTCGCGCGCAGAAGTGGTCAGAGGTTGTCGGCGGATCGGTCGTCGTCGGCGTGGCGTTGCGCCGAGGCGTAGGTCGCGCGGCTCATGTCGATGAGTGCCTGCAGCGCGGGCGGCGGATCGTCCTTCCACCAGGCCAGCCACACCGAGATCGGTGGGGCGTCCTCCAGCGCCCGGAAGGCGATGCTGGTGCGTGGATGCTGAGCCAGCGTCGCCTCCGACGAGATGCCGACCGCCTGGCCGGACGCGATGAGCGTCAGCCACTCGTCGATGCCGTGGGTCATGCGGTAATCCGCGGGGCGGGCGTCGGACCGCCACAGATCCTCGCTGGTCGTGCCCGAATCGAGGTCGATGGCCACGGTGTGATCACGGAAGTCGTATAGCCGGACGGCGGTCCGCCGAGCGAGCGGGTGGTCGGTGGCGAGAGCGGCGTAACGCCGCTCTTCGCCGACGTGCGCGCAGTCGAGCCGCGGATCGGTGACCGGTCGCCGGACGACCGAAACGGCGCAGCGGCCTTCCAGGAGCCCGGCTGTGGGCGTGTTGCTCTGGACGAAGTCCAGCCTCGCCGGCTGCTCCGTGGCCCACCGGCGTTGCACGGCGACCGTGTGCTGTCCCAACGCCGCCCACGCGTACCCGACCAGCAGGTGCTCGCGATCGGCTGTCGCGCTCGCGGCCAACTGTTCCAGGGCGGCGAGGATGCGGCGGGCATGGACCACGACGCGCTCACCCGCGGCCGTAGTTTCGACATGTCGGCTGGAGCGGGACAGCAACCGGCGTCCGAGGGTGGCTTCCAGGCGCTGGATCGATCGTGACACCGATGCCTGCGAGGTCTGCAGCGCGATGGCCGCGTCGGTGAAGGTGCCTTCGTCCACGACGGTGACCAGGGCGCGCAGATGACGGGTGTCGAGATCCATACGCAAAGCGTATCGATGCGTCGGTGCACGCATTTTTCCCGGGTACGGGAGCGGTCGATACTCCTGCACATGACGACGACCGGTGAGATGCCGCGCACTCCCGCAGCGCCCCTGACGCCCGACCCCGCCACGCCGGGCGTGGCGCGGGGGCTGGCGATGATGCTCGGCAGCGGGATGAGCAACCAGACCGGTGCTGCCGTCGGCGCGCACGCCTTCTCGGCCATCGGTCCCGCGGGCGTCGTCGCCGTCCGGCAACTGCTCGCT
>JBDNIX010000172.1:0-3930 GCA_041688045.1 Nitriliruptoraceae bacterium | reverse complement strand
AGCACGCTGCTCGAGCAGGTCGGCGAGATCGTCATCGAGCCGGGCGTTGACCGTGGGCGATGGTCCCTCACCCTTCGCCAGACGCGGGCGGCCCCGCCCGGTCGGGCGCACGTGGATCTGGCGGGGCGGATACCCGGCTTCGGCGTCATCAGCGAGGCGCTCCGCAAGATCGTCCGTGAGCTTGACGCTTGCGCGTCGCTGCTTGGATTCGTTCATGGTCTGTCCTCCTTGGGGAGGTAGCGCTCATAGGCCTTGCGTAGGCTCATCGCATGGATGCGACCAGTGCGGTCGGGGCCGATGTAGAGCACGCCATCGATACGGTCGATGTTCGTTTCGACTGAACCGGCTGTCACCGCGTTGTCGATCGCGTGGTGGATGTCTGGGTCGGCGATCCCGTGGCGGTGGGCGCTTTCCCTGATCTCCATCATGTAAATGTATCACAGTATTGATCTGGCGGAGCCGTCGATGCGACGAAAAGCACGAGTGCGTCCTCGGCGACGTGAGCTTGCGAAGACGCTCTCGTGGACCGCGCCGGGTAAGGGCTGAGGGTGCGGTCCTGGGCCCGCAGGACCGTGGTCAAGAGCGATCACGCCCGGCATCCCCCGCCCGCGGCGGGAGTCGTGCAGTCAGCGTCGCTGACCGGGCAGCCGCTGAGGCCAAGCGGGTCGCGGCCGTTAGGTCGAGAGGATCCGGACCTGATTGCTATCGGCGAGGAAGCCTCGAAGCCGAGTCATGTCTTGCGTGTCGGAAGTGACGACAACCACCGGTCTGGGGGCAGTCTCGGCTGCTTCGGCTACGCACGCGTCGACGACCGAGACGTGCGCTGCCGCTCGAAGCTGCGTGGCGCGATCGGCGGCGGCCGTGCCGAGGACGTGGTCACGCGGCCGCGCGAGGCGGTTCGCGTTCGCGCCGGCCGGGTCAGTGCGATCCCAACCCGCTTCGACCCGAACCGCGGTCGGCACGATGATCGTGATCCGACCGGCCCGGCGAAGGTTGCGTCGGTTTGTCTCGGTCAGGAGCGCAACGACCCTCTGATGCTTGGGATGGTGCGGGTCGAGCAACCCCTGGACGGCTTCGTTGTCGAGCACGACGGCGGCAGGGCTCACGCCGTCACGACCTGGCGTCCCGTTGCGTAGAGCAACACATCCTCACCGTTCGCGTCCGGGCGGATGGCGGCGACCTCGTCAGCGCACCGGCGAAGGAACTCGTGATGGTCGGCGAGCGGGTGCCCGTCGAGTTCGGCTGCGGCTATCGCGAGATCTCCCAGCGTCGGGCGGGCGTGGGGGTGGGCAGCGAAGTGCTCCTCGAGTGCCAGCGAGTGCGCGAACGCCTCGACTCGGCCTCGGACGGCCTCGACCGCAACCTCGTTCGGGCTGCCAGCGAGGCCCAACTCGACGGCGAGGCGAACCGCGTCGCGGAGCGCAGCAGGCTGACGGAACGAGGTGACCGTGCTGTCAGAGTCATCGAGACCGTCAAGGATCTCGAAGAGTTCGGCGACACGAGCCATCATCCACCTCCAGAGCGGTTGTAGTATCTACTGTACTACATTCGCTCTGTGAGGCAACGTGCTCGATCCCCTTGATCCTGCAGGCCTCGCTCACCCTCGTCGGACCAGACGAACGTCATCCGTACCGAACGCCGTTGCGGCCACCCGCGCATCTCTCAATGGCACCGTCCGCAGTGCGGTCCTTGGCCCGAAGGACCACAGCGGTAGGTCACGACCCCGGCTCTTCGCCGCAAGGACCGTTATCCCGAACTCGGCATAAGGACCGCAGTCAACGGCGGTCGGTCCCGGGGGGCACGAAGGCTCCTGGCTGCCGATGCAGCGGCCTGGCGACCGGGGGACAGCGGCTGCGGTTGTCGCCATATTCAGGAGTCGATCTCTTGGCGCCGAGGGCGGGCCGAGACGACCGGGTTCCGCCACGAGCGGTGTCGCGGCCAGGCCAGCGATCATCTTTGGGGGTCAAGCGGATCGGTCGGTTCGGCGGATCTTCTCCCGTGCGGTGGGTGGGTCTGGTCTGCCCGTTGCATCGCCATCATGATCACTCCAGCGACAGCCAACAGGCTGGCGGTCGAGGCGATCCGTCGTCGTTGGAGCCGCTGCCTTTCGCGCCTCATGGGGTGCTCAAGACCTGCAACCTGGCATTCTGCGCGGCCTCCCTGGACCTCTGCGACGCCGTCGAGAGTTCGAGGTTGCAGCTCCTGCATACCCCATCGCGCCTCAATGGCCAAGATTCTGCCTGCTTTCCCTGACCGACGCTGATGGCTGCTGTAGCCAGCCTCGAAGACAAGTGGGTCTGCAGTGGTTCGTGCCGCCGTGGCGGCGATGTCGGATACTGGGGATACGAGCTGACGAAGGTGACGTGTGAGGTGCGGTGCGTGCGGCCACGAGCAGGACGAAGCGCGTTTCTGTGGTCGTTGCGGCGCACTCTCTCCATCTCCAAGCCGAAACATGCGGGACGGGCTGGAGGATGCCGACGTCGAGGATGTTGCTCACCCGTTCGATGCGGAGCCAGATGGGCATCACGCCGGCCGTGAGGTGAGGCGCGGGTGGCGCTTGGCCGCCGTTGTTGCCCTGGTGGTCATACTTGGTGGTGTCGTGGTGTTCTCCGGTGGGGAACCCGACGACCCTGCGGCGACGGCATCGCCCGGGTCCGATGAGGACGGGCAGGCTCAGGATCGGGAGGAGGTTGCAACGGAGGACGACGGTGTGGGCGATGCTCCGGTCGTGGCGGCCTCGACGGCGGAGCTTCCTGAGGACACCTACTGCTGGTGGGACGGGGTCGATGCCAAGAAGTGCGATGTGTGGGCGGTCGATTCGGCTCGCGCACCGTTCTCGCACGTGGTTGCCGCCGGCGAGCGGGTGATCGTGGCGGTCGAGGATGCGGTCGTGGCACTGGACGGTTCGGATGGCGCCGTGCTGTGGAGCTGGAGGGACGAGGTGCCGACGCTGGTGGACGCGACCTCGAACCGGGTGTTCGTAACCGACGGCGGGGGCCGTACGGTCGCGCTCGATGCGGCGAACGGCGCGCAGGTGTGGGATGCGGAGCTGCGGGAGGGCGGCTGGCTGCGGCAGAGCATCCGTGACGGGGTGGTCGTCAACCGGGAGTCCTCGTCGATGGCAGTGTTCGCGGCCGATGACGGTGCGCTGCTGTGGGAGCGAAGCGTTCCTTCAGCTGTCGGGGACGGCACGCCGGTCATTGCTCACGAGGTCGTCGTGACCGTGGCCGGCGAGGGGCTGGTCGGCTATTCGCGGGCGGACGGGGAGCAACTCTGGCAGACGCCAACGCTACGCACGACGCTGCCGCCGGTGCACTGGCCAGGCGGCGAGGTCGTCGTCGTAGCGGAGGACGACCGGTTGGTCGCGGTCGAGATCGCTACGGGCGCGCAGGTCTGGACGCTTCCCACCGAGGGTGTCGAGCAGATCGCGGATGTCGACGCCGGCACGGTCGCTGTCGCGATGCCCTACCGCGTCGATCTGGTCGACCGTCACACCGGAGCGATCGTCACCCCGGTGCATGCGCCGGGGTTACGCGCGATCCAGGCGACCGGCGACGGCCGGTTCTTCTCCCGAGTGGGCGGTGCCGGCGTGAAGCTCTGGCAGACCGAGCCCCCGGGACCGACGTGGAACCTGCACGCCTGGATGCCCATGTACTTGAACCCCACCGTGATCGAAACGGCCCCTGGCGAGACCTACGTGGTCGCGCCGATCACCGGCGGCACCACCGTTGCCGCCTTCCGCGTGTCCGAACGCGACCGGGACGACCCGCGATCGGCGCGCTCATGCGAGGAAGCGCACCCGAGCTGGCACTTGGGCCGACTCACGGCCTGGGCGGGAGCGGAAGCTCACGCCGCCATCGTGGGCGAGCTGCAGCAACGACGGCTGTGGATCGGTATCCCGGGCCAGAACCCCGACGCCGCCACAACGTT
>JBDNIX010000171.1:0-9542 GCA_041688045.1 Nitriliruptoraceae bacterium | reverse complement strand
AGGTTGCCTTCGGCCTGGCCTCGGCTGAGGTCGCCGGGGTCGGGGCGGAGGAGCCGTTGACCGTCGATCTGGACACGACGTTGATCATCGCCCACTCCGATGACAAGGACGGGGCCGGCAAGACCTACAAACGCACCTGGGGTCATGATCCCCTCAACGCCTACCTCGACCGGGGCGACGGGCACGGCGAGTCGCTGACCGCATCCGGACCGGCAAAGACACCGGGATGCGGACCCTTCCCTGCGACACCTTCGAACGCAACCACCTGTGGCTCCAGCTCGTGCTGCTCGCCCAAGACCTGCTGACCTTCACCCAGATCCTCACCCTCGAGGACGGCGAGCTGCGCTGCGCCGAGCCCCAACAGCTGCGCTACAAGCTGCTGCACACCCCGGCGCGCATCATCCGTCACGCCCGAACGATCCGGCTCGACATCCAACACAACTGGCCCTGGGCCGACCAGCTCGTCGCCGCGTTCAACCGGCTCCGGGCCCTACCCGTCCCCGCCGGGTGACATCACCAGCCCGACCGTTCCCGCTCCTTGACATCAACAGCCCCAACTCACGACGTCGATGACGTCGCACATCGTGCTGCCCTCACACGATCCCACCGCCCCGGTGGCCAGCCTCGCGACCCATCCCCACGTGCCAACCGCTGCCGATACGGCTACCCGCCCCGCTACCAAGCCCCGACAACGCCCCACGACGGGCGGACGAAACATCGAGGCTAGCGTCCGGACGTCACGCTCCCGATGCCGATGGCGGGAACCGGGGAAGAACGGCGTCAAGGTCTGGCTTCGCCCCCGTCCGCCGTGTCGGGTACGGTCGAGGACTCGTGGGGTCGGATCACCGCCACGACGTGGTGTGGAGACGGACGTTCGCCGGTGGCGTTCCCCGGTGAACCGGGTCAGGGCCGAAAGGCAGCAGCCCTAAGCCGTTCTCGAGCGGGTGCCGATCACGGGCGTCCGTCGCCAGACCGCGTCGGGGGATCCGGCCCTTCGTGTTGTCGTGGATCGTTGGGTCATCGGACCCGGGGTCGCCGGAGGGTCGCAGCCCGACGCTACGGTGCCGGACGTGACGGAGGCAGAGTCGTGGCGTACGTGTCGCTGTATCGCAAGTACCGACCGCAGACGTTCGATGACGTGGTCGGCCAGGCCCCGGTGATCCGAACGCTCGCGAACGCCATCGTCGAGGACCGGCTCCACCACGCCTACCTGTTCACCGGTCCCCGGGGAACGGGAAAGACCTCGACGGCCCGGATTCTGGCCAAGGCCATCAACTGCGAGAACGGTCCCACGCCCACGCCCTGCAACACCTGTCGGCAGTGCGTCGAGATCACGGACGGATCGTCGGTCGACGTCATCGAACTGGACATGGCATCCCACGGTGGCGTGGATGACGCGCGCGAACTGCGCGACCGGGCGCTGTTCGCACCGGCCAGCGCACGCCGCAAGGTCTACATCCTCGATGAGGTCCATATGGCCTCCACCGCGGCGTTCAACGCGCTGCTCAAGCTCATCGAGGAGCCGCCGTCACACGTCATGTTCGCCATGGCGACGACGGATCCGCAGAAGGTCCTACCCACCATCATGTCGCGCGTGCAGCGTCTGGACCTTCGACGCGTGTCCGCGGCGCACGTGGCCGGCAACGTCCGCAAGCTGTGCGAACTCGAGGGCTACACCATCGACGCGGGCGCGGTCGAGGCCATCGTTCGGGCCGGCGACGGATCGCTGCGCGACACCCAGTCCGTCCTCGAGCAGGTGCTCGCTTTCGCGGGAACCGACGTGACGGCGGAGGCGGTCGCTCAGGTCCTTGGGCAGACACCGGTCGAACGCGTGGTCGAGATCGTCGATCTGTTGGCTGTTCGTGACGTGGCCGGACTGCTGGCGGCGGTGCAGGGCCTGGTCGACGAAGGTCACGACCTACGGCGATTCACGCTCGACCTGGTGCAACACGTGCGGGATCTGCTGGTCATCGGAGCCGCACCGGACCGTCCGGATCTGGTCGATACCACCGATGAACGGTGGGGGCAGCTGCAGGCGCAGGCGGTGGCCTTGCCGCCGGAGACGCTGTTGCGGGCCGTCACCGTGCTGGCGGCGACCGTGACCGAACAGCGCCTGGGATCCCCCCGCCTGCCGCTGGAGCTGGCCCTGGCGTCACTGGTGGTGCCGAGCGAATCCGCGCAGCTCGATGAGCTCACCGATCGCATTGCCCGGTTGGAGGCCGGAGCGGTCACTGACGCGCCCCGGCGGGGCCGGCCATCGGCGGGTGCGGCTCCCGTCGCTCCGGCCCGCGCCGCTGCAGCAACGGCCGCGGCTGCGGTGGCCGAGGAGGCAGCAGCGACCCCGGCGCCGGGACCGGTCCCGCCCGTCGACGACCCCCCTGCAGCGTCGGACACAGAGGTTGCCGAGCTGGAGCCTGAGCCGGAACCGAAGTCGGAACCCGAGCCGGAGCCTGAGCCGGTGCCCGTTTCCGAGCCTGGGCCGGAACCGAAGTCGGAACCCGAGCCGGAGCCTGAGCCGGTGCCCATTTCCGAGCCCGCGCCCGCACTGTCGGAGGCGGAAGACGTGGAGCCGGAACCGCAATCCAAGGCACCGGAAGCGTCCGTATCCGCTGCGGACGAGGATGCTCCGGCGGCGGGGGACGACCTGGCCCGGATCACCCGGCAGTGGGACGAGATCCTCGACGCGGTCCGGGAGGGCTCGAAGCGCCACCATGCCATCTTCCTTCCGGCTACGCCGACGCGAGCGGGGCGCGGGATCCTCACGCTGTTCTACGGGCGGCGGTATGCCTCGTTCCACGCGGCGAATGCAGGGTCCGGCGACTACGCCAAGGCGCTGCAGGACGCCGTGGAGACCGTGGTCGGAATCCGGGTGCGGTTGGAGATCGTTGTCGAGGGCGACGACGACCGCCGACGGCCGATGCCGCCCAGCGTCACACCCGACGACGCACGAACGGCCGTCCTCCACGGCGACGATGGCGAGACGGCCACCTCGACGCCCCCGCAGGCGCCGGCCGAGGACGCCGAGTCAGCTGCTCCGGACCTGTCGGACACTCCCACCGCGACGCCTGCGGCTGGGCCCGACACCCCGGATCACAAGCCCGCCGACGAGCCGGTCGATGAGGAACCGGTCGACGACGAGACGGCGGTCCGGGAGGCGGAGTACACGGAAACCGGCCCGACCGACCCGCAAGCGGTCGGGCGGCTGCTGGCGGACGAACTGGGCGCCGAACTCGTCGATGAGCACCCGCCGGCCACGGACCGTTGACCACCGCGCACCGGGCCATCGCCGGCGAGGTGCTGGTTCCCGGGCGGAGAGCGGCCCGTGGGTACGCTCTCTCGAGTGGTCGGTGCGAGCGACCCTTCCCCCATTGTGAGGCCCAGCGTGTACGAAGGTGCCGTCCAGGACCTGATCGACGAACTCGGGCGGCTTCCGGGCGTCGGTCCGAAGAGCGCGCAACGGATCGCCTTCCATCTCCTGCAGACCGAGACCGCCGATGCCCAGCGTCTGGCGGACGCGATCACGACGGTCAAGGCCACCGTGAGGTTCTGCACACGCTGCTGGAACATCGCGGAAGCCGAAGAATGCCGGATCTGCCGAGATCCGCGGCGGGAGGACTCGGTGCTGTGTGTCGTCGAGGAGGCACGGGACGTCGTCGCGATTGAGCGGACGCGGGAATACCGCGGTCGGTACCACGTGCTGGGCGGTGCGATCTCGCCGATCGACGGCATCGGGCCGGATGACCTGCACCTCAAGGAACTGCTGGCGCGGCTGGATGGCGAACCGGTCGACGAGCTCATCCTGGCGATGAACCCGAACGTCGAGGGCGAGGCGACCGCCTCGTATTTGTCCCGCTTGCTCTCGCCACTGGGCGTCCGGGTCACCCGGCTTGCCAGCGGTCTGCCGGTGGGGGGTGACCTCGACTACGCGGACGAAGTCACGCTCGGGCGCGCGTTCTCCGGGCGACGTGACATCCCCTGACCTCGACCGTCCTTCCGAAAGGCGCGGCGGTGGTCGGTGTGGTTCACCCCTTCTCTCTCTCACGCGCGTATCATCTGACCGGGCTGCGGGGTCGAGGCATCGTGCCTACCCGCGGTCGCCGGCTTGAGGCACTTCGACGAGCTTGGACAGTCCCGTGGCAATCGTGGTCCAGAAGTACGGCGGTACGTCGGTCGGCGACGTCAACCGGATGAAGCGTGTCGCCGACCGGGTCGCGCGGACGCACCGCGCGGGTAACCAGACCGTGGTCGTCGTGTCAGCGATGGGCAAGACCACCGATGACCTGGTCACGATGGCGCAGCGTATCTCCGAGCACCCGCCGGAACGCGAACTGGACATTCTGCTCACGTCGGGGGAGCGCATCTCGATGTCGCTGTTGGCGATGGCGCTGCACGATCGCGACGTGCCGGCGAAGTCGTTCACGGGATCGCAGGCAGGGATCATCACCGACGCCGTGCACGGCAAGGCCCGGATCGTGGACATCACGCCCGGCCGCGTGCAGGAGGCCCTCGATCAGGGCAACGTCGTGATCGTGGCGGGCTTCCAGGGCGTCAGCCAGGACACCAAGGACATCACGACCCTGGGACGGGGCGGATCCGACACCACGGCGGTGGCACTCGCCGCGGCCCTGAAGGCCGACGTCTGCGAGATCTACACGGACGTCGACGGCGTGTTCACCGCCGATCCGCGGATCGTCCCGACCGCCGAGAAGATCGACCACGTCAGTTACGAAGAAATGCTCGAGTTGGCCGCGCAGGGCGCCAAGGTCCTGCAGGTCCGCTCGGTCGAGTTCGGCCGAAACCACGGCGTACGTATCCACGTACGGTCATCGTTCAGCTACAGCCAAGGCACGTGGGTCGGCCCGGAGGAGGACATTGTCGAGGACGCGATCATCTCAGGTGTCGCGCACGACACCTCGGAGGCCAAACTCACCATTCAACAGGTCCCGGACCGTCCGGGCGTCGCAGCGCGGCTGTTCTCCGCCCTGGCCGAGGACAACATCAACATCGACATGATCGTGCAGAACGTGTCGGCGGAGGGACGTACGGACATCTCCTTCACGCTGCCCCGTGGCGACTGTGACGCCGCCCGCGCGGTGCTCGAACCGCTGTGCAACGAGATCGGCGCTGTGGGTCTGCGGGTTGACAGCGACATTGCCAAGGTGTCGCTGGTCGGGGCCGGCATGAAGACCCACCCCGGCGTGGCGGCCAAGATGTTCGGATCGTTGTCCGCGGCCGGCGTCAACATCGAGATGATCTCCACCTCGACGATCCGCGTGTCGGTCGTCGTCGCCAAGGATCAGGTGGAGACCGCTGTCCAGGCCGTCCACGCAGCATTCGGACTGGGTGCCGACGGCTTGCCGGAGGTGTCGGTATGAGCGCCGTCTCCCCGCAGCGCGGTGCCCGCGTCGCGATCGTCGGTGCGACCGGAGCGGTCGGCACGGAGCTTCGCCGGCTCCTCGAGTCCCGAAACTTCCCCGTGGAAGGCGACCCGGTGTTCCTGGCATCGGAACGGTCCGCGGGTTCCCGTCTGCCCTGGAAGGGCGGGGACGTCGAGGTTCGTGCGATCACCCCTGAGGCGTTCGAGGGGGTCGACGTGGCCATCTTTTCCGCAGGCGGCGCCCGGTCCAAGGAGTGGGGCCCGGTCGCCGCCGCCGCGGGAGCGGTGGTCGTGGACAATTCGTCGGCGTGGCGCATGGACGAGGACGTTCCGCTGGTCGTCAGCGAGGTCAACCCCGAGGCTGTGGGTCAACGCCCCAAGGGGATCATCGCCAATCCCAACTGCACCACCATGGTGCTGATGGTGGCAGCGAAGCCGCTCCACGCCGCCTTCGGGTTGACGGACATGGTGGCCACGTCGTACCAGGCGGCTGGCGGAGCCGGAATATCCGGTATGACGGAACTGCTCGATCAGACGGCGATGATGCTTAAGGAGCCTGACGCCCTCCAGACCGACGGTGTCACCGCAGCGGCCACCGTGACCCCGGAGGTCTTCTCGAAGGCGCTCGCCTTCAACGTGCTGGCGCACTGCGGGTCGTTCACGGACGCACGGTATACCGATGAGGAATGGAAGCTCGTCAACGAGTCACGCAAGATCCTGAACCTCCCGGCGCTGCGCGTGTCGCCGACGTGTGTGCGCGTTCCGGTGTTGGTGGGTCACGCCATCAACGCGCGCCTGACGTTCTCGGAAACGGTGACGCGGGATGCGGCGATGGCCGCGCTGGCGGACGCGCCTGGCCTGGTGATCGAGGACGGGACGGGACTCGACGGGGAGCCGCTGGCCTACCCGACACCCCTGGAGTCGGCGGGTCGGGACGAGGTGCTCGTCGGACGCATCCGTGAGGACCTCGGCGATCCGTACAGCCTGAACCTGTTCGCCGTGGGTGACAACCTGCTGAAGGGCGCGGCATTGAACGCGGTCCAGATCGCGGAACTGGTGGTGGCCGAACCGGCATCCTGACACGCCGACATAGCGGCCGAGCGACCGCCGACGCGGCCGAGCGACCGCCGACGTCCCACCCGGTCAGGGACGTGACGGATCCAAGCTGCCACAGGTGCAGGGCGACGTGCCGCACGTGGGGCATCCGTCCGCGTACCTCTGCGCCGCGTCGGCCAGGTCGACGTCGCACAGATCTGCCAGGGTGACCAGCCAGGCCAGTACGTCAGAGAATTCCTCGACGCGTTCGGTATGGCCTTGGCGGCGGATCGCCCGGGACAGCTCTCCGACCTCTTCGATGAACCAGCCGAAGGTCGCGTCGACGCCGCGGGTCCGATCCTGTGCGCCGTAGGTCCGGCGGATGGTCTGCTGCAGGGCGGCGAGCTCCATCGTGATCTTTCAGGGGTGGTCAACGACGAACGCGCGGCACCGGCACGTTCGGGGCCGCGCGTTACGTCATTCCTTCGTGCCGATGGTCGGGATGGGCGGATTCGAACCGCCGGCCTCCTCGTCCCGAACGAGGCGCGCTAACCAAGCTGCGCTACATCCCGTCGATGCATGAAGGACTCCCGAACGGGAGCGGACCGGAGCCTACCTGTGGGCCGACAGGCGCGCGAACCGGGCATCGTGAGCCTCCGACACGCCTGTTCGGGAGGTGTCGGCCGACGTCCAAAGGGTGGGCCATCCGATCAGCCCGTGAGCTCCAGGAGCGTGGCTTCCGGCCGACACGCGAAGCGGAACGGCGCATACTTGGAATGCCCGAGCCCAGGTGACACGTGGAGCCAGCGGCCTCGGTACCGCGACGCCCCACGGATCTGGTCGAGTGGGAGATCACAGTTGCCGACCACGGCACCGATCGGGGGGAACCGGACCTGACCGCCGTGCGTGTGTCCGCAGAGCAGCACGTCATGGTCCGCCGCCACGAGGACGTCCAGGGCGGCCGTGTAGGGCGCGTGTACCAGTCCCAGGTTGAACAGGGTGGACGCGTCGGCTGCCGGCGGGGACACAACGGAGGTGGCAGGGATGACCGTGGTGGCGAGGTGCGGGTCATCGATGCCCCCGACGCCAACCGTCCCCTTCGGTGTTTCCAACCGGATCGCTTCGTTGGCCAGGGTGCGATAGCCAGCCGAGGCCAGCCCGTCCACCAGGCGCCCCGTGTCGAGCGGCGTCCCGTGGATACGACGCTCCGGTTGCGTGAAGTACCGCGTCGGTGACTTGGCCAGCGGACCGAACAGGTCGTTGCTGCCGAGCACGACCAACCCGGGACGTCCTCGCGAGGTGAGCGGTGCCAGCGCAGCCACCGTGAGGTCTTCGGCGTCCTCGGCTCCGAGCAGGTCGCCGGTGACCACGACCAGGTCATGGTCCTGGTCGGCGAGCGAAGCCAGGAACCGGATCCGATGGTCCTGGCCCGGGATCAGGTGGATGTCGCTGATGTGGAGCACGGTGAACCGTCCGGGCCGCCGAAGCGCCCGCGGCATCACGAGCCGTCGCAGGCGATACCAGCGCCGCTCGATCAGCGATCCGTAGGCGACACAGGCTGCGCCCGCCGCAGCACCGGTCGCCAGCACCTGGGTGACCCCCACTCAGCCACCGTTCCCGTCACCGGAGCCGCCGGCACGAGAGTTGCCGACTCCGTCGGATGGGCCGCCTCCCGACGAGTCATTTCCGTCGCCGTCGTCTGGGGCGTCGGGGTCCGGCTCCGCAGGGGGCTCCTCCGGCTCGGGTTCGGGCTCCGGTTCCGGTTCCTGGTACACACCGACGTCCAGGACGACCATGACACCGTCGCCCGGACGCAGAGGCGTCCCCGGCGGTTGGCTCTGCTCGATGACGAGCCCGTCCTGGGCCTGGTCATCGGTGATGCGGTCGCGGCGACCGACGTCGTAGCCGATCGCGAAGAGCCGGTCGGCCGCTTCGTCCAGGGTCAGACCGCGCAGGTCCGGAACCGTCGGCAGATCGCCTTGCCCGTTGGAGACCTCGACGATGATCACGTTGCCCAGCGGCAAGCGGCCGCCCGCCGACGGACGCTGTTCCAGGAACCTACCCGCCGGTCGCCAGTCATCGATCCCCTCGAAGCGGATCCGGAAACCGGCATCGATCGCGATTTCCTCGGCCTCGGCCTGCGAGTCCGCCGCCAGCAGGTTCGGCACCTCGCCGACCGGGATCGGACCGGGGTCCACGAAGTTCTCGGGCTCGTAGCGCTGGACGGCCCGCTCCATGTAGGTCCGCCACATCGGCGCCGCGATCGTTCCTCCGAAGACGCGCGCGTAGTACTCACCCGCGATCGTCGTGTCGGTGAGCGACTGCGTGACCGGCGGGCAGGCGGTGCCGTTCCGCTGCGTGCCGCAGACGGCGGCTGCCGTCACCTCGTCGACGTAGAAACGATTGCCGTTGGGGTAGCCCATCCAGGCAGCCGTCGCCAGCTGCTTGACGGTGCCGACGAACCAGGCGTCGCGGTAGTTCTGGGTCGTTCCGGTCTTGCCTCGAGTGGGCCATTCCCCGAGGTTGGCGATGGGTGCGGTCCCACCGGCTGACACCGGGCCGGCGAGCATGTCGATGACGCGGTCCGCGATCTCCTCGTCGACGACCTGGCGGCAGTCGGGGCTGTGCTCCCAGATGAGGTTGCCCTGTGCATCCTCGATGTGGGTGATCGGGAACGGTGCGCAGTACTCGCCGCGGTTGGCCATCGTGGCGTAGCCGGTGGCCATGGCCAGCGGCGTGGTCTCCGTGGCTCCCAGGGCCAACGGACAGTTCTCCCGGTCGCGTGCCGGCACCTGGACACCGACCCGGTCCGCCATGTCGGCAACCTTCGGGGGTGTGACCTCGGCGATCAGCAGCGCGTGGTAGACGTTGCTCGACTGGGCGATGGCCTCGTACATGTTGAGAATGCCGTCCCCGCCCGAGTTGTTGACTTCGTACGGGCCGCTGGCGTCCTCACAACCGGGGATCTCCTGTGGCCCTCGGGCGTCCAGTGTCAGTCCCGGGGACAGCCCCTCTTCCAGCGCAGCCATGGTCAGGAAAGGCTTGAACGACGAGCCCGGCTGGCGGCCCGAGCCGCCCATTCCCGGCACGGCCGGGTTGACCGTCGTTCGGTCGCAGAACACCTGCCCGT
>JBDNIX010000170.1:0-5259 GCA_041688045.1 Nitriliruptoraceae bacterium | reverse complement strand
GCACAACAACCGCATCCGTGAGCTGTCGGGCGGCCAACGGCAGCGGATGTTCCTGGCCCGGGCGCTGCTCCGCCAGTGTGAGCTGCTGCTCCTGGACGAGCCGACGTCGGGTGTGGACCTGGCGACCCGGGGCGACGTCCTGCGCCTGCTGGGCGAACTCCACCACCTCGGTCTGACCGTCCTGCTGACCACGCACGACCTGAACTTCGTGGCGGCCCACCTGCCCCGCGTGGTGTGCCTCAATGGTGAGATCACCGCCGACGGCAGTCCGCGCCAGGTGCTGACCCCCGCCGCACTCGAACGCACCTACGGCGCGCCGATGCGGGTGCTGCGCGACGGGGACCGCGTGGTGGTCGTCGACGCCGAACCGATCCCGTTGCACGCCGGGACGGACCACCTCGATGCTGCTGTGGACGACCTGCACGCTGAGGGCGCCGGGGCTGTTGCTCCGGACGATGGCGTGACGGAGCTGGACCCGACGGTGCGGCGATGACCGATCTGCTGGTCGAGCCGTTCCAGTACGCCTTCTTCGGGCGTGCGATGATCGCCGGCGTGCTGATCGGTGCGATGTGCGGGGCGCTGTCGGTGTTCGTCGTCCTGCGGCGGATGAGCTACATCGGGCACGGGCTGGCGCACAGCGTGCTCGGGGGAGTGGCCGTCGGTGTGGCGGTCGGCGCGGACCTGTACGTCGGCGCGATCGTGGCCACCGTCGTTTCCGCCCTGTTGATCGATCGGGTGACCCGACGGCGCGGGCTGCACGCGGATGCGGCGATCGGCATCGTCACCACCGCGATGTTCGCCATCGGTGTGGCGGTGCTGGCGATCGTGCCCACCCGCGTCAACATCGAAGCGTTGCTGTTCGGCAACATCCTGGGGGTCAACCAAACCGATCTGTGGGTCGCGGCGGGGGTCGGTGCGGCCTTCGCGGCGGTGCTGTTCACGCTCTACAAGCGGCTGGTCTTCACGACCTTCGACGCCGAGGTGGCCGGTGTCCACGGTGTGCGCACGGGGGTCATCGAACTGGTCTTCAGCCTGTCGACGGCGGCGGTGGTCGTCGCTTCGGTGCGGGTCCTTGGCGTGCTGTTGATCGCGGCGGCGGTCGTGATCCCGGCCGCGATCGCACGGCTGCTGACCCGGTCGTTCGGGGCGACGCTGCTGCTCGCCACGGGGATCGGCATCGCCACCAGCGTGGTCGGGCTGTTCGCGTCCTTTCACGTCAACGTGCCCAGTGGCCCGACGATCGTGCTGTCCGGCGCCGTCACGTTCGCGGTGGTCTTCGGGCTGACGGCGGCGACGGCTCGACGCAGCCTGGTCCGGGCGCGGCGTCCGGCGGTGAGCTGACCAGCGATCAACGGTATACTGCGAGGCGTTCGCAACAACGTCGACGACCCGTTGTCCCGGGGGGCTACCGATGCACCGACCGCTGATCCGACTCTTGCCGTTCCTCGTGGTGCTTGCCCTGGCCGTCGCTGCGTGCGGCGATCCCGGGGATGCCGATGGTCCCGCGTTGGGGGACGGCATCGACCCGTCGATCGAGTCTGGTACTGAGGACGGCGTCGCAGATGACACCGCGGATGACTCCGACGCGGACCCGGATGCGGACCCGGATGCGGAGCCGGATGCGGGGCCGTCCGATGACTCCGCCGTGGGGCAGGATGCGGTGATTGCGGTCGTGGCCACGGTCGCGCCCGTGGCCGATCTGGTTGCCCAGGTCGGTGGCGACCGCGTCGAGGTGACCTCGCTGGTTCCGGCCGGTGCGGATGCACACACCTACGAACCGCGGCCGCAGGATGTCGTGGCGCTGTCGGAGGCGGACGGCTACCTCGGGATCGGGTTCGGACTCAACGACGGTGCCCTGGCCCTGGCCCGGGAGAACCTGCCGGATGGGGCGGAGGTGTACCTGCTGGGTGAGCAGGCACTGCACGATGCGGACCTGGTCTTCGACCACGTCCACGACCGTGAGGACGCCGGGCACACGCACGACGGTCAGGACGTGGGCCACACGCATGACGATGAGGCCGGACCGAACCCGCACGTGTGGACGTCCCTGCGCAACACCATGGCCCTGGTGCCGGCCATCGCGGAGGCGCTGAGCGACCTGGATCCCGCTGGCGCCGGGGAGTATGCGGCCAACGCCGCGGCCTACGGGGAGGAGCTCGCCGCCCTGGATACGGCTGTGCGCGACGCCGCGGTCACGATCCCGCCCGACAGCCGCACGCTGGTCAGCTATCACGATGCATGGGCCTACTTCGCCCGCGACTACGACCTCGACTACGCGACCGCGGTGCAACCGGCCGACTTCTCCGAGCCGTCCGCCGCCGAGGTACGTGCCGTCATCGACCTGATCCGCGACCTCGAGGTTCCGGTCGTCTTCGGCAGCGACGTGTTCCCCACACCGGTGCTGGAAACCATCGCCGAGGAGACCGGCGCGCAGTACCTCGCGAACCTGTCGGACGACGTGCTTCCGGGCCAACCGGGCGACGCCGCACATTCCTACCTCGAACTCATGCGCCGGAATGCCCACACGATCATCGACGGGCTCGGCGGCGACGCCAGCCAACTGCAATGACCCGGCCCGAGTTCGCCGTCCACGCGTGCCAGCACGGTGGATTGATCAGCGGTCGATCGCGGGCAGCCGGGCTCCGATCGCGGCGATCCGCTCGTCAGTGACGCCGTTGACGACAGCGAGCGCGGCCCACTGGTCGATTGCCGTCAGGGCCTCATCGACCAAGTTGTCGATCTGATGGGGGTGCAGCTGGGCAGCACCAGCCAGGCTGTGCAGGTCGTGCCGGCCGATGCGCGCGCCCTTGCCGGCAACGTCGAGGTAGTGCTCGCCCGGATCGTCGGCCATGTGGTCCGGTCGGGGTCCGAGTGAGTACGTCAGGTCGTAGGCTGGCGCCAGGCGCCATCCTTCGTCGTGGGTCCAAAGGAAGGCGAAGTTGCGGGTGTGGTCGTCGCGATTGTGCGCGACGACGTTGAACACGGCGCGGCGGACCATCTCGAGCACGTCGCGCGTGTCGCCGGTCACCTGCCGCGTCCATCGGATAATGGTGTCGTAGTCGGTCACGTGCCCGAGTTCGGGGTAGGCCTCAAGAAGGCCGGCGGCCGTTGCCAGGTGGATGCGTCGAGGCTGCCCGTCGACTGTGGGCTGCCGGTCGAACCGTCGCACGGCCAGGAACCGGATTCCTGACGGGGCGTCGAGCAGCCGATGCTCGCAGGTGGTGATCCCAGCGGCCGTCGCCATCTGTAGGTATGTCGCTTCGATCGCCGACAAGTCGTCGGGGTCGCTCTCGGTGTGAAACTTCACCAACCACGGGACTGCGCCGACAGGGACGACACCCGTGTCGGGCACCAGTTCGCCGTCCGTGGCGAATGCGGCGGTGATCTTGGGCCGGGCTCCGCCGGCGCCGGAGCCGGCGACGCGGGTAAGGCGTTCGGCCTCCTCGTCGGTTGCGTCCAGATCGGCCAGCCGTCGGAGCATGGCGTCCTGGACGCGGTCGAGGTCGACGAGTGTCACGTCAGGCACGACGGGACCGGTGGCCGGCCGGTAGGTCAACGCGCCCATGGTCCGCCGGCCCAGCCACGACAGCATGTGCAGCGGCGTGGGCTGCTCGATGCCATGGCTGCGCATGTCGCGACGCAGCACCAGACGGCCCCACGCGTCAGGCAGTGAGTCGGCGAGCAGTCCTGGCAGGTCATCGGCACGGGCGCCGTCGTACTGGCGGACAGGCTGGCTGACCGGGTGATGGAGAGGTGCGAGGTCGGCGCCGCGCTCACGATGCTCGGCGGAATATTCCACGAACGTCGAGGTGCCACGGTGCGCGACGCGTGCGACGGTCCACGGGCCTCCGTCGCCCTCGTAGACGACATCGACCGTGTTCATCGGCTGCCACGCTTCCTGGTCGGTTGCTCACCCAGGAACTGCTCGATGGTCGCCGCCGGTGGCGACTGGAGCAGGTCCTGGAGGTCCCCGGAGCGCCTGAGAGCAACGAGCGCGGCGAGGAAGTTCGTCAGTGTCGTCGACCCTTCCGTCTCCATTCGTGCGACGGTTGGCCGAGACAACCCTGCACGGTCGGCAAGGGTCTGCTGCGTGAGGTTCTGCCGCAGGCGTTCGGCCTGGATCCGCCGGCCGAGCTCGACGCCCAGCTCGGCAGCGCTCATCATGCGTACATCCATCACGTTTCCGTATCACAGATGTTCTGAAACGCCTGGTTTCGTAGCATAGTGTATCAGAAACGATTTGTTACTGTGCTGAGCGAGGAGGCGCCCGTGCGACCGGCGTCGGGCGCCGCGATGTGGCCTGCTCCCGGCAAGGCTGAGCGGCGCGCGCATGGTCTCTCACCTGCTCGACGTCGACGAGGAACTGGTCAACAAGGTCGCCATGTTCGAGGTGGTGCCCCCGACCCCCGGGGAGCCACCTTGGGTCGGCGGTCCGACTCAACCCGTCGGGCACGTCCTGATCGCCGACGTCGCGATGGTGGCGCCGGCCGGATCGTGGGGATTCCTCGTGCCTAGCCCATCACCTTCGCGCGGATTTCCTTGACCTTGTCCGGGAAGCTGACGAGGAAGCCGACGCCAGCGGAGATCCCCAACGCCAGCCAGAACATGCGGCGCGGCCACGTGGTCCGGTTGCCGGTCGAGACGGCGGCCATGGCTTCAGCGAGGGTTTCCTCTGCCGTGGCGATCCGGGAATCGAGGTTCTGTTCCGTCGCCTCGATGCGGTCTCCCAGACGTCCGATGGCGCGGAAGACCGATTCGCCCTCCCCGAGGGCATCAGTAGCCCGATCACGCACTTCCTCGACGCCTTTGGCAACTTTGCCGGTGAGTCGGTTCATCTGCTGCTCCATCTGTCTGTGGCGGGGTGAGTGAGTGTGCACTGTGGCGCCGCCCGCGGCCGTCGGCGCCATCGACCCCCACCATATGGCCACCTGCCCGAGCCTGGTGGCGTGGAGAGCCGATTTTGGCGTTCTCGCGCGCAGATACGGACCAGGCTGATCAGGCCAGCGGGTCTGCTGCGTTGTCGGGTAGGGGCGTCGCCCAGGTACGCATGAGGCCGGCCATCATGTCGTAGAAGCCCACGACCGTGACGGTTTCCGTGACACCGGAGGCGCCGTAGGCCGCCTGGACGCGGGCCAGGAGTTCCTCTGCGGGTTCTTCGTGGCGCAGGGTCGTCAACGCGAGTTCCACCACGGCGGCATCGCCGTCGGACAGCCCGCCCGGGATCTTCCCGTGCCGTGCTGCTGCCAGGTGATCGTCGGT
>JBDNIX010000169.1:0-3027 GCA_041688045.1 Nitriliruptoraceae bacterium | reverse complement strand
GGTCTTCACGAGCCGTTCCGGGCCATGGCCAAGAAGCTGCAAGCGGATCCGGTGCAGCTCGAGTTCGGACCGGTCGTGGTCGCGCACGCAATCCTGCGCGAGCTTGTCGATGGCTACGCGGGCGTGCTCGACGGACTGGACAACGATGTTGACGAGATCGAGACCCAGGTGTTCTCCCCCGGCCGCGGCAGTCACGCGGAGCGGATCTACCGACTCAAGAGCGAAGTTCAGGAGTTCCGCCGTGCCGTCGGACCGCTGCCTGACCAACTCGATGAGTTCCTCGATGCATATCGGGGTCCGAGCTTGCGTGGGCTCGCCGTCCAAGTCCGGGAGGTACGCGCCAAGGCCGTTCGCGCGTCAGAACACATCGACCACCTCGACAGCCTTCTCAACAGTGCCCTCAGCGCACACCAGGCCCAGATCAGCATCCAGCAGAACAACGACATGCGCCGCATCTCCGCGTGGGTCGCCATCGTCGCCACACCGACGGCGATGGCCGGGATCTACGGCATGAACTTCAGCTATATGCCGGAACTCGAGTGGCGCTACGGCTACTTCCTGGTGCTGACCGTGATGGCCTCGATCTGCGTGGTGCTGTACCGCCTGTTCAAACGCAGCGGTTGGCTGTGACCGCGTTACGCGCCCTCAGAGGCCGCACCCCGATGAAGGCTCTTCGCGCTCGACGAGGCCGTGGAGCTCGCGGAGCTTCCGGGGCGTGGGTGACCGC
The DNA here is from genome assembly GCA_041688045.1 of Nitriliruptoraceae bacterium. Lineage (GTDB taxonomy): Bacteria > Actinomycetota > Nitriliruptoria > Nitriliruptorales > Nitriliruptoraceae > CSSed11-175R1. The sequence continues at coordinate 2,300 of JBDNIX010000169.1, read as the reverse complement.
CCCCTCCCGCGTGCCTGAGTGCGGGATCCATCAGGCGCAGCTCGAGCGGCAACCCCGGCCCACGGCACGACCAACCCCGATCCACCGACAGTCGACCTGCCCAACTCACCCACACGGCATGACACACTGACTCAGAGACGCGACAATTCCGACGCGATTCGCCTCTGTGCGGACTGTCGCATCCCCGGTACCTTGGAGGCAGCGTAGGAGGCCACCATGACTGAAGTCATCGGATTCCTCACCGCAGACAGCGACGAAGACCGCGAGCATGTCACCGGCGCCGTGGCCAACCTGGTCCGCGAAGGCTTCGTCGTCCCCGCCGACACGCCGGCCTACGAGCAGCTGATCGACCAGCTTCTTCCGCAGCGGGTCCCCACCTCCGCGACCGTCGACCAGGCACGCCGCAACGCACTTGCGCGCCAACAGCTGATCGAGGAAACCGGCGCCCTCACCGCCGAACAGGTCCACACCGCCGCCGGACTCTGCGGCAGCAACCCCCGCGCAACCGCGTCGCGGTGGGCCCGCGAAGATCGGATCTTCGGCGTTGGCTGGCACGGCCGCACCCTCTACCCCGCATTCCAGTTCGCCAACGGTCGCCCCCGGCAAGTCATCGCCCAGGTGCTCGCTGAACTGCCACCACAGCTGACCGCCTGGCCGCTGGCTCTGTGGTGGGCCACCCCCGCCGACACCCTCGACGGCCAACGCCCACTCGACCGGCTCGACAACGACGCGGCCCTGGTCACCGCTGCTCAAACCGAAGCGGCCGACTGGCGTTTCGCAGCCGGCGAAGACCCGGCGTGACCAACACCTGGCCCGTCACCGACGACCAGCTCGCCGATCTCCCCGCCATCACGATCGGCACCGATCAGACGTTCGTTCGAGCCCACCCTCACTCGTTCGACTCCACCGAGTTCGACAGCCGCGCCAGCGGCAACCACCGCTGGCCACCCATCCACCGTCGCGGCGCCATCGTCCCCGTGGCCCACGCCGGCGAAAACGACGCGACCGCGGCGGCCGAAACGATCTTCCGACGCGACATCCGCGGCCAGCGACCACCCATGATCGCCGCCCGAAAATACGACACCTGGCAGTGGTCGACGCTTCAGCCCCGCCGTGACCTGATGCTCGCCAACCTCTCCCCCGCCGCACTCCAGGCCGCCGCCATCGATCCCGACGTACTGCTCAACGGCGCCGCCGACACCTACACGGCGACCCGCGGAATCGCCGAACGGCTCCTCAACGTCCACAACCACCTCGACGGACTGCTCTGGCCCTCACGCCAATACGCCGACGGCCGATCACTCGTGCTGTTCGGACACCCGGGCGCCACCGCTCGCAGCGACCTGAACGCCCGCGGCCCCTCCGTGCCGTTCATCTCAACCGAAGGCACCGAACGCCTCCGCGCGATCGCCACCATGTTCGATGTCACGATTCTCGTTTGATCGCCTCCCGGCCCTTCGCGGGGTTCGACAGTCGAGGTGGATGTGCATGCCTGCAGGTTGGACAGCTGCCGGCGGGCCTTGGCGGAGGTCTGTGCGAATCCGGCGGACTGACGTTGGTGGAAGGTCTCGGAGTGGGTGATGATCGTCCGGCGGGTGACCCGAGCGTCTCAACGAGGGTTCGGGTGTCACACAGACGGCACTCGGCGTGCTTCCCCGTTCCGTGGACGCTGAGGCCCGCGAAGCCTGGGACTCGCACGGCGTGACGTGGCCTGCCACGGGCGTCGCGGCTGCAGCGGTCCTGGCGCCACTGCTGACGTCGGTCTCGAGCATCGAGGTGTACGTCGAGGCCGACTCGTCGGCCGGGCTGGAGGCCCGCGCCGCGGATGCGGGATTCCGTCCGATCGAGGGCGGCCGGGCGGCCGGCTCACGCTTCGCCCTTTCCCCTCAGCGAGCGTGCCACCGCTCGCTGAACGACACGACGGGCTCCACCCTGGCCACGCGTGGACGCCGACCTGCGTCGATCCGGCGTGCGCGGTGAAGAAGCGGCCGAGCTCCTACGGGAGGTCATCCGGGACTGACGCGTCGAGCATCCGCACCAATGTGGTGACGCACCTGGTCCGCTGTGCCCCGCCGTAGCCGGCATGTCGCAGCATCGACGGATGTGTTCATGCGACGGCGGCAACTGTCCCGCCGGATGGCGCGCACGCCGGATCACGGGTCGCTGGGAGAACCCTCGAAGAACTCTCGTCGCGGCACGTATCCGACGCGTCGCAGCTCCCCGACGATGTCACGACGTCACGTCACCTGGCCGCGTCGCGGTAAGCCTGCCACAGATCAACGGGAAGTCGTCCGCGTTCC
>JBDNIX010000017.1:0-6508 GCA_041688045.1 Nitriliruptoraceae bacterium | reverse complement strand
GATTCTGGTCGGCGACGGGCTGATGGTCCTGGGGCTGCTCGCGCATGTGCCGGCGGTCACGATCGTGACGCTCATCGCGGCTCGTCTGCTGGTCGGCGTGTGGCAGGCGGCCCTGGTGGTCGGCGCGGCGACCATGACCCTGGACCTGGCGCCACCGGGTCGTCAGGGAGAGGCTTCGGGCTACTCGATGGTGGCGGTACAGGTCGGGCTCGGGCTGGGTCCGGTCGCCGGTGAGCTGGTTCTCGACGCATCGTCCTACGCCATGGTCTGGGTCGTGTCTGCAGCCGTCGCCCTGCTGAGTGGTGCGTTGGCTCTGCGGATCACGCCGGATGCGGGCCACCCGGACGTGGAGGTGGTGCGGGGGATCGGTGGGTTCTTCCACCGATCGGCCCTGGCTCCGGGTGTGATCATGGCGCTCGAGATGACGGGCTTCGTCGGCTATCTCGCGTTCGTGCCGCTCTATGCGGATGTGGTCGGAGTTCGGCAGGCAGCGCCGCTGTTTCTCCTCGCGTCGCTGACCATTGCCGGGGTTCGTCTGATCGGTGCGCGGCTGCCGGACCGCTGGGGTCCCACCCGATGCGCGACGGTGGCGCTCAGCGCGACCGCGATCGGCCTCTTGGGACTCGGCCTGTGGTCGACGCCGACCGGGCTCCACCTCATGACCATCGCGATGGCGACCGGCAGTGCGCTGGTCGTGCCGTCGTTGCTGTTGGCCGCTGTCCAAGGGGTGCGAACGCAGGAGCGGTCCCGGGTCATGGCCACCTTCACGATCTTCATCGACGTGGCCGGCGCTCTTGGGCCGCTGCTTCTCGGCGCCGTGGCTGCCGCCTCGTCCTATGGCGGGTCGTTCATCACGGCGGCGGCATGCGTCGTCGCGACGGTCCTGGTGCAGCTGTGGTTGTCCCCGGCGCTCCGCCAGCGAATGGCGCTCAGGAGCCGTCTGGACCCGCACGTTGTTCCGCAAGCCGACGCTCAAGGCGCATGACCTCGTCGTGCAGCGCAACGCGCGTCCCGGACCCCGAATGGGGTGGCATGTCGCGCAGCGCCTCCTGAACCTGACGGAGGCGGTCCCGAATGTCCCCGATGTTGTCGTCGGCCCGTGAGCTCCGCGACGCCGCTGGGCCATCCCGCGCACCCCTGGCGGCGCTGTCACTCATCGGCGGTGCTTTCTCGAAGGCGCCTGTCCATGGTCGGCGCTTGGAGCACGGAGACGTGTCACAGGGCCACCTTATGCTGGTGGATCGACAAACGGTGGATCGACGACAAGGGGGAGACCATGTTGCGGAGTGCGGTCTGGCCGGATGATGGCGGTGGAGACCCCGACGGTGGCGTCCCTGTTGGTCCCGACCGAGATCCGCGGGATGCGGGTCGTGAGGTGGCCCGGAAGCTGGCGCAGCGGGCGGCCTGGACGGCGCGGGATCTGGATTGGGAATGCCTCGTCGAGGTCGCGCGTGGCCTGGGTCCGGATCCGGCCTTCGCGGACCTGAGCGACGAGGACGTCGACCGACGGGTACGCGTCCAGGCGGCGGAACTGGCTGCCTCGACGTGTCAGTGGCTGGAGTTGCTGGCGGAGCTGGTGGTTCGTGGGGTCTGGGCCGACCAGGGATCGCGGACACCTGCGCAGTGGCTGTCGTGGAAGATCGGTCTGGCCGGATCGACGGCGCGCGAGCATGTGCGCATCGCCCTGCAGTTGCGGGAGCTGCCGGCCATCCGGGGACGGTTCCGTGAGGGGAGGATCTCCTACAGCAAGGTTCGCGCACTCACCCGCGTCGCCGTGCCGCAGATCGAAGACATGCTGTTGCGGTGGGCCGACGCGGCCACGGCTGCCGAGATCGAGCGAGTCGTCGCGGGGTTTCGGATGACCCAACGCGCACGTGCAGTCGATCCGGAAGTTCGGGAGTCTCGACGCGGGGTGACCGACCGGTTGGAATCCGATGGCACGGTCACGGTGATGATCCGGGCGCTGCCGGACGAAGCGGCGGCCATCCGGTCGATGATCGACCGCATCGTCGACGTTGAACGGACAGCCGAGGCCGAGCATCCCCCGACCGCGGACCCGTCCCCGGAACCGACCGCGGACCCGACCGACCATCGGTCGTTTGGCGCGAGAAAGGTTGACGCGGTCATCCAGGCTCTGGAGTCCGCAGTCGCCGGTGGCCCGCAGGACACCTCGGGATTGGATCGTCACACGGTCGTGATGCACCTCGACGCGGATGACCTCGTCGATGCTCCGGCGAAGACCGATGGTCGGATGGATGCTTCCGATCCGACGGCCGACGCTGCTGCGACGGACGGTGATGCACTGACGGATGTCGGCGTACCCATCGAGCCCACGGGGACTCCCCGCACCCGCAGCCGCACCGATGGCAGGGTGCCGGTACAGAGTTCGGGCAGTCGATCGCGTTCGATGGATCGTCAGGTGATCCGCAGGCTTGCGTGCGACGCCGGTGTCACGGTCATCGTGCGGGACGACACGGGCACACCCATGGACGTGGGGCGGCGTGACCGGCGGCTGTCGTCGGCACTACGTCGCGCGGTCATGGCTCGAGATCGATCGTGCCGGTTCCCAGGGTGTGGGGCCACCAGGCATCTGCATGCGCACCACGTCCAGCATTGGGCCGACGGCGGGCCGACCGACCTCACCAATCTCGTCCTCGTCTGCAGCCATCACCACCGCTTCGTGCACGATCACGGGTGGACGCTGCAGTCGACGACGTCGGGACGATTCACCTTCGTTCCACCGGGGGGTGACCCGTTGCCCGCTGTCAGTGAGGTGCCGGACCCGGCCAGCGCGGATCCCGGCGATCGGCTGCGGGCGCTCTCCTTCGACGATCCCTACCGGCTCAATCCGGATGACTGGCCCGGGCCGGGCTATGCAGACATCGACATGGTGGTTGCTGTCCTCGATCAGGAACTACGAGCCGTCCTCCCCTCCTACCTCACCGCGGCCTGAACCGCTTCCGCGGAAGCGCGTTGGTCCGCCTCCGCGGAAGCGCGTTGGTCCGCCTCCCGAGGTTCGTGTGGACGTCAAGCTGGCGACACGGTCGCGGGTTCGCGGGTCACGCCGGTGGTTGCGGCTCGTTGCCATCCGTTGAAGCGGATCGACCCTCCCAAAGTGCCTGCGCTTCACCGCAGACCGCGGAAGCGTGTCGGTCCGCCTCCGCGGAAGCGCCGCGGCCTGAACCGACTCCGCGGAAGCGTCACGGTCCGCCTCCGCGGAAGCACGAGCCTTGAAGGGTTGGAAAGCTGGCCGCGGGGCGGGGGATAGCCTCCACGCGATGGTGATCCTGGTCGATGCGGCGATCTGGCCCTTCCGCGGACGGCGGTGGGCGCATCTGGTGAGCGATGCGTCGCTAGACGAACTTCATACGTTCGCGGACGAACTCGGCCTCCGCCGGATCTGGTTCCAGGGCGACCATTACGACGTACCTACCGAGGTCCGGAGACACGCCATCGCTTCGGGGGCGGTGCCAGTCAGCTCGTCGGAACTGGTCCGTCGACTTCGGGCGGCGGGCCTGCGTCAACGCTCTCGCGTCGAGCAGCTGCCCGATGAAGGGCACCTGCCCGACGAAGGCCTCCCGCCGGGAGAGCCGTTAGCGAAGCCTGACGCTAGCTGAGAGAGCTCGACGGCCTCCCGGTGATCAGATCGAGCGGCAGTCGCGGACGTATGCGGGCCCGTCCCAGGAGGACAGGAAGGCGTCCACGGCCCGTCGGCCGTCTTCGATGATCTCGCGATCGTTGTCCAGATCGAACTCCAGGGCGCCTGTTTCGCTGACGTCGACCCGGATCGTGCGGCAGTCACAATCGGTGGAGGGCTCCAACCGGTCACTCGAATCCAACAGTGCCGTCAGAACCATCCGGGCTGTGGCGATATCGTCCTTCGGAAGCCGGTCCGTGGTGGGGACGCGCGACAACAACCGAAGACCGAACGTGGGCCAGCGTGGCTCCTGCCCATCCCTCCGGTCAAAGACCGACACCGGGAATCCGGATGTCAGCCCACCGTCAACCAGCACGCCCGTGAGGCCGGGTTTGCCCTCGCCGATGGCAACCGGCTCGTAGACGAGGGGCACGGACATCGATGCCCGTACCGCTTGCCCGACCGACTGCTCGTCCGGGTTCAGGCCGTATCGCGCGTAGTCCCAGGGCAGCCGCACGACCCGCCTCTGAACCACGTCGAGGCAGCGCACAACCAGGCGGTAGGAGTCCTCGACCCGGGCGGTGGCGGGAGCGTCGGCCACACGCAGATCCGCGAACGTCTCGACACCCTGCTCCGCCAGGACGTCGCCGATCCATGTGAGGGGTTCGATCCGCTCCGAGGTCAAGCGGTTCACGACCCCCCGGATCGCCCGCTTGGCGCTCAACCGGGCGACCACATCGGCCATCACGAACGATCGGAAGTCCAGCAGTTCGAAGAGTTCGTCGATCCGCCGGACGGGTACACCGCTTAGGGCTCTCCATTTAACCGGAGGGATTCTGGTGGGGTAGTGATCTCCAGGGTCGGTTGGCGTGGGGACGGTCCAGGCTTGGGGGATGCCCACGGTTGGTCGGCGGGATCGGGGGCTCTGCGCGAGGCTGTGGGTGAGCGATGAGCTCGTGGTAGCGCACGGGCGCGTGACCAACGGCGAGTTCGAGCGCGCGGTAGAACACCAGCCCTCGGCTGCGCGCGCGACGGCGGTTGAAACGGAACGTGAACTCGTTGAGGTAGCCGGGCAGGTGGGCGGCATCTACTGCGCCCTGGTGCGTGCCGAGCAGCCACCGCTTGATCAGCGACGCGATGCACCCCGGGGAGCAGCTCACCCGGGTCCTCACCACGCGCGGCTGCGGCACGCTGGCTGTGTGGCTCGTGGACGTAGCCGAGCCCATCGAGTCCGCGGTAGCCGGACCAGCCGTCGGTGATCACCGTCGCGTCAGGCGCGACGTGATCGGCCAGAAAGGCCCGCAATGTGGCCGCTGAGGCGTCGTGGAGCGGCGCCAGGCGGCAACGGCCGATGCTCTTGGGCTCGAACACCTCGACGGCGACGCCGGTGAGCACCTTCTTGCCCCGCGCACGGCCGCCGCGCAGGCCCGGCTCCTCGCCGCCGATGTAGGTTTCGTCGACCTCCACCATCCCTGACAGACGGTCACGGCCCGGACGCACCAGCGCGGAGCGCAGACGATGCAGCATCGCCCACGCGGTCTGGTATGAGCCGATCTCCAGGGTGCGCTGCAGGCTCAACGCAGAGATGCCGTCCTTGCCGCTGGCGAACAACCAGCACGCAGCGAACCACACGGTCAGCAGCGTGCGCGTCCGGTCGAAAATCGTGCCTGCGGTCACAGATGTGCGGCGATGACAGCCCGCGCACTCGACCCGCCCGTCGCTCAGCGGCCATCCCCCAGGATGCCCGCACCCCGGACAGACGAACCCGGACGGCCAGCGCAGCCAGTCCACATAGTCCAAGCAGTCCTCATCCGAGCGGAACCACGCCTGCAACTCCCCGAAAGACCTCGGGTAGTGCACGCCAGCACGCGGGTGAGCCATCGTCCCACCATATTCCACTCCGGTTAAATGGAGAGCCCTCGCGCCTGTAACGAACGACAATCATGCCACTACGCCAGTGCGGTCCTTCGGCCAAGGACCGCACTGGGGATCCGCGTCACGGAGCTCGGCTGCCGGTGTGGGTGGCATTCGCTACGTCCCGAGTTCGGCAGCGGGTGTCCATCGAATCGTTGATGCCGCTGGGTTGGCCCCCTGACGAAGCGATGCGCCCCGTGTAGTCACGGTGAGGAGAAGGCGGCGCCGTGGCGGGCCGGTGACCAGCGGGCGTGTGAACAGATCCGCGCATCGCTGGCGGGTGATGGCGTTGCCGTCGAGGTCGCGCCATTGGTAGGGCCGGTTCTCGCGGATGACGGCCCAGATGCGTCCGGCCAGGTGGGAGGCGACCGCGCACAGGGCCTGGTTGTGGTGGCGTCCGCGTTCGACCATCAGCCGCCGGTACAGCTCGGCGAGCTGGGGGTCCCACTTGCGGGCGGTGTCGGCGGCGAGGTACAGCGACCAGCGCAGCATCGACGGGCCGGCTTTGGAGATCTTGCCGCGCCGCTCGTTGCCACCCGAGGAGCTCTCGCGGGGCACCAGTCCGGTGTAGGCCCGGAACGCTGCGAGGTTGGTGAACCGCTCGAGGTTGCCGAGATGGCCGCGGAGCACCGAAGCGATGACCGCACCGACCCCGGGCACGCTCAGCAGCAGATCGTCGGGGTACTGCTCGGCGTGCAGCGCGGTGATGCGCTGCTCGAGCCGGGCGACCTGCGCCTTGATGGTGGCATGCTGGGTGGCCGCGATCTCGAACTCGACCGCCAGCGCGTCGAAGTCGACCAGCCCGTCGTAGAACGCGACCGCGTCTGCGACAGCGTCACGGATGCGCTCCGCCCGTGCCTTCGAGATGCTGCCGACCTTGGCGATCGTGGCAGGGCGGGCCCCGGCGAGACGGCGCAGATCGGGCCAACGGGCCAACACGGCCACGAACCCGTCGGT
>JBDNIX010000168.1:0-14313 GCA_041688045.1 Nitriliruptoraceae bacterium | reverse complement strand
CTGACGTGATGTGCGTGACGCCACTCAAGGACGGCATGAATCTCGTCGCCAAGGAGTTCGTCACGGTGCAGGCCGCCGTCGGGGGTGACGGGGTCCTGCTCCTGAGTGAGTTCTGCGGTGCCGAGATCGAGTTCGGCAGCGGCCCGGTCCGGTGCAATCCGTTTGACGTAGAAGGCATGAGCCTGCTGATGGAAGTGACCCTGAACCTCGACGCCACGGATCGACGGGAGCGGATCCAACGCCTGGGTGCGGTGGTGCGCGACGCCGACGTCTACGGTTGGGTCGCCCGTCAACTCGATTCCGCCGAACAAGGACCCGGTCGCCCGTGACCCTCCAGCTGATCGAGCCCGCTGCACTGGCTGCGGAGCTCGGACCCGTCGAGCGTCTGCTGATCGCGATCGACTTCGATGGCACGTTGGCGCCCATCGTCGACCGCCCCGATGACGCCGTCCCTGCACCCAGAGCCGTGGCCGCGCTCCGCCGTCTGTCGGAGCGTGCGACCCTCGTGATGCTGTCGGGTCGCACCGTCGAGGATCTCCTCGCGCGTCTGCCCGACCTGCCGGTGATCCACGCCGGCGGACACGGTGCCCAGATCCGTGACGTCGACGGCACGGTCCTTGATCTCATCGATGTGGCCACGGTCGCTCAGACGCTGGATGCCACACAGGCGTCCGTGGAACCCGTCGTCGACGACGGGATCGGCTGGTTCATCGAGCGGAAGGCCACTTCGTTGGCCGTCCATCATCGGCTGGTTCCCGAGGACGAGGTGGATGAACGTCTGCCGCGCGTTCGGGCGCTGATGGAGCAGCGCGATGGCGACGATCCCGGCTTCGAGGTGGTGGCCGGCAAGTCGGTGCTGGAGATGCGCCCCCGCAGCGTGAGCAAGGGTCGCGCGCTCGACCGGATCGCCGACCGATCGCCGCAGCTGGTGCCGGTCGTGCTGGGTGACGACGTCACCGACGAAGATGCGTTCCGCAGCGCGATCGCCCGGGGTGGACACGCCATTCTGATCGCGAGGGAAGACCGCGAGTCCGTGGCATCCCGGCGCCTGCGCGACCCGGACGCGGTGGCGGCTCTGCTCGAGCACCTCGCCGACGCCCAACTCGGGGCCTGACGTGCCACGCCAGGGACTACCCAGCCAGACACGGGGCCTGCTCGTCCAGGTCACCGACCACCTCCAGACCTCGACCCGTCGGTCGGTGTTCCTGACTGTGGGACTCATCGTGCCACTCGGCCTGCATCTGGTCATCGGCGACCCACAGGTCGCCTGGCTGTCAGCTCCGATTGCCCTCATCGTCGGGCTCACCGGGGGCGTCCGGGTCGCGCTGGCGGTTGCGCTGGTTGCTGCCGTGGGCCACATGGCGATCGATCTATCGAGCGATCTGCGCCTGGCTCCCGTGCCCGGCACCATCCTTCGGGGACTGATGCTCGTCGGTATCGGCCTGGTCGGTACGGCCGGCGCCAAGGGCGAGCAGCAGCGGGAATCCGCCCTGCAACGCGTGATCAGCGAAGACCCGATCACCGGTCTGCTGAACGTCCGGGCGTTCTACGACGCGCTCGGCCGCTACCGCGACAACGGGGTGTCGTTCACCATCCTGCTCGCCGACATCCGCGGCATGCGCGCGTTGAACGAGCGGTATGGCCACCCGACCGGTACCGAGGCGATGCGCGCTCTGGCGCACGTGCTCCGGCGATCGGCTGGTCCTGACGTGGTCGCCTCCCGGCTGGGCAGCGACGAAGTTGCGATCGCGCTCGTCGGCGACGACCGCGAGCGGTGCCGCGCGCTCGTCAGCGATATCGTGTCGCGGCTGCACGAGGAGCAGGTCAGCCTCCCCGACGGCGACCGGTTCGAGATCCACGCCGCCTACGGCATTGCTCGCTACCCCGAAGACGGCGATGACGAGGTGGCCGTGCTGCGCTCGGCGGACCGCGCCAAGGAGCGTGCGAAGGCCGCCGGCCTGGATCGCGTGGGTACGGCCGACGGCGACGTGATCTGAGCCGGGGCACCGCACCCGGCGCACCGCACCCGGCCCACCGCACCGGGCGCACCGCTCAGCACCCACTGCTGACGTCGCGCACGGCCCCGGCGTGCGTCAGGCCGGGACGACCAGGAGGCGACGGCATTCGGGGCAGGTCGTCAACGGCGGCCCGGCCAGCAACTCGCCGACATCGGCCATGGACAACCCGATGCGGCAGGCCGTGCAGGTGTTGCTCTCCAGCAGGCCGACCGCCACCCCGCCCTTCTGCTGCACCAACGCGTCGTAGCGCTCGAGCAGATCGTCGGGGAGGTCGGCCGCCTGCCGGTCGCGCAGGACGCCGGCCTCCGCAAGCTCTGCAAGGATGTTCTTGGCGGCCTCGTCGCGCGCGACGGTCACTTCGGACGCGCGTCCACGCTGCGCAGCCGCTTCGGATTCCAGCGTCGCCAGACGCGTCTCCAGCCCCTCGACCTGTTCCAACGCTTCGAGGAGGAGATCCTCCTGTTCGCTGATGCGTCGGGCCGTCGATTCGACCTCGGCCTCGACCGACTTCATTTCGCGGGCGTTGGTCACCGTGCCGTCGTACAGCCGCAGGCGTTCGGCGTCGCGACGCTCGGTGAACACGTCGGTCTCGCGCTCGAGCTGCCGTTGGCTGGCCGCCGCCTTGTCCAGGTCGATCCGCAGATCATCCTGCTCGCGGACGAGTTCCTCGACGCGCGCCTCGACCTCGTCCAGCTCACGTTGCTCGGGCAGGGTCTCGCGCTGACGTTCGAGTCGGCGGATACGGCTGTCCGTGTCCTGGAGCGCGAGCAACAGATCGAGCTGCTCAGCGGTGGGCTCCGCCACGGTCACCTCCACGGCACGGTCGGGACCTGCGACGCTACCACCGGCGCGCTCAGCCCTTCGCGCTGGGCCGCGGCACGGACCCGATCGCTCCACGCTGGTATGGCCGCAGCCTCCGTCGCGTGGTGCCCCGCGTCGATCAGCGCCAGACCCTGCTCCAGTGCGTCCAGGGTCACGTGATGCCGCAGGTCACCCGTGATGTACACATCGGCACCCGAGGACAACGCCGCGCCGATCAGTCCGTCTCCCGCTCCCCCGACCGTCGCCACTGTGGTGACGGGCCGGTCGGGATCTCCCGCGAACCGCAGATGCGGAGCCGGCAGACGACTCCGGACGTGATCCGCGACCCCGGCCAACGATCGGGGCTCGGGCAGGTCCCCCACGATCCCGAAACCGACCTCGCCGCCGTCCAGCAGAGGCACCAGGTCGTAGGCGACCTCGTCGTAGGGGTGGGCGGCGATCAGCGCACGGACGACCTCACCGATGCGGCGCGTCGGCACCTCGACCTCCAGGCGGTCCTCTTCTTCGGCGGCGTCCTCACCGATGGCGCCGCTGTACGGATCCGCGCCGGTCAGCGGCCGAAAGGTGCCGGTGCCACGGACCCGGAAGGTGCAGCGTTCGTACTCGCCGATCCGTCCCGCGCCTGCGGCGGCAACGCCGTCGATGACGGCATCCAACGCGTCCGGTGGCACGAACGTGACCAACTTGCAGCGCCCACTTTCACGCACCTCCGTGGTCAGGGGCCGCATGGACGTCAGCCCGAGGACGTCGGCGACGGGCTGTGAGGTCCCGGCACCGTCCCGGGCGACATCGAGGTTGGTGTGCGCGGCCGCGACCGCGATCCGGGAGGTCGCGGCGTGCAGGGCCAGACGCCCGGCCGCGCTGGACGGTGTCACACGAGCCAACGGCCGGAACAGCAACGGATGGTGGGCGAGCACCAGCGTGCCCGGTACACGGGCCGCCTCCTCCAACATCGCCCCCGTCACATCCAGGGTCATGAGGACCCGATCGACCGGCCAGTCCGGATCTCCTACCTGGAGCCCGACGTGATCCCAGGTGGCGGCATGATCGGGCGGGTACAACCGGTGGATCACATCAAGCCATGCCCCCACCGTGTCCGTTGGCCCATCGGCGTGTCGCTCCGCCTGCACGCATATCCCGTTCCGTCGCTTCGCGTCGAGCCTACGACGTGCGGAGCCGTCAGAGCGTGGTCGATAGGCTCCGCCTGCCCGGGCGGGTAGCTCAGTTGGCGAGAGCGCCTCGTTTACACCGAGGAGGCCGGGGGTTCGAGCCCCTCCCCGCCCACGCCCCAGGCGTCCTGAACGCACGCCTCCCGTCCGGATGTAGGGAGGTCGACGAACCAGGATCGTCATCGCTCGTTCGGACGTCCGCGAATCGCGTTGGAGCCTGCTGTGAGCCTGCCACTGGTAGTCCGCCGTGCCATCGACCTGGGCATGGAGGTCACCGTTGGCCTGTCCTTCAGCCGGATCGGCCACGACGTGCGTTCGCGTGTGGCGGGCTGGGACGATGTCCGCGACCTGCCGGGATCGGGCAAGCGGGTGCTGGTGACCGGGGCGAACTCGGGCCTCGGCTACGCCGCCACGCGGCTGCTGATCGAGTCGGGCGCTCAGGTTCGGCTGCTGGTGCGCAGTCAGGCCAAGGGCGAGGACACCCTTCGCCGGCTCGGCGAGGACGTGGGGCGGGATGTCCGCGACGACGTGTCGTTCGATGTTGCGGATCTGGCCGACCTGGCATCCGTGCGAGCCTTCGCGACCCGACAGCTGGCCCGTGCCGAACGGTTGGACGCCGTGGTACACAACGCCGGAGCCCTGTTCGCCGAACGCGCGGAGACCGTGGACGGTCTGGAACGCACCTACCAGGTCCACGTCGTCGCACCGTTCCTGCTGACCACGCTGCTGCTCGGCCGACTGCTCGAGGATGCACCGACGCGGGTGATCTCCGTCACGTCCGGTGGCATGTACGCCGAGAAGCTCGTCACCGCCCGGGTGGACTCTCCCGGCGACTACCGCGGCACCACCGCGTACGCGCGCGCGAAGCGGGCGCAGGTCGTTCTGACCCACGAGTGGGCCCGTCGCGTCGGCAGCCGCGGCGTCGGCTTCCACGTGATGCATCCGGGGTGGGCGCTGACCCCCGGTGTCGAGACGTCTCTGCCGGTGTTCCGCAAGGTGACGGGCCCCCTGCTGCGGACACCGGCCCAGGGTGCGGACTCGATCGTCTGGCTCGCACTCAGCGAGCCACCCCCCGAGGACGGCCATCTGTGGCACGACCGGCGTCCTCGCATGGAACACAAGGTGCCCTGGACCCGGACGGATCCGGCGGAGGCGGACCGGCTGTGGGACCGGGTGTCCCGCGACGCCGGCGTGTCGCCCGATGCGCTCCCCGACCCCGAACCGTCCATGCACCGCTGACGCACCGAACCTCGGGCAGAGCACGTCCGGGTTCCCGGGTCCGTGCCGACCGTCCGGAGATGCTGATGTCCGACCCACCGGTCCATGTGATCATCGGCGCAAACGGCGCCACGGGAACGGCGACGGTCCGCCGGCTGACCGCGGCGGGCAGCCGGGTGATCGTTGCCGGGCGAACGCTGACGGACCTGGAGACCCTGGCCGAAGAGACCGGTGCCTCGGCCAGCCACGAGCTCGACGCTCGGGACATCCGTCAGGTCGAGCAACTGATTGCGCAGATCAGCCAGGATTTCGACCGTCTCGACGGGGTCGCCAACCTCGTGGGGTCGGTCCTGCTGAAGCCGGCGCACCTGACCACACCCGAAGAGTGGGCCGAGACGTTGGCCGTGAACCTGACATCGGCCTTCGCGGTGGTCCGTAGCGCGGCGCCCCTCATGGGCCGCAACGGCGGTGGATCGATCGTGCTGGCGTCATCGGCGGCTGCACAGACCGGCATCGCCAACCATGAAGCCATCGCGGCCGCCAAGGCGGGCATCAGCGGCCTGACCCGATCCGCCGCGGCGACCTACGGAGCCCGGGGTGTGCGCGTCAATGCCGTCGCTCCGGGACTGGTGGAAGCCAAGATGACCGAGCGGCTCGTCGCCAACGAGGCACAGGCCGACGCGAGCCGGCAGATGCACGTCCTCGGTCGCCTGGGTACGGGCGACGACGTGGCCGCCGCGGTCGCGTGGCTCCTCGACCCCGCCACCTCATGGGTGACCGGGCAGATCATCGGGATCGATGGCGGGCTGGGCCAGGTTCGCACCCGGCCAAAGGGCTGAGTCGACCGCGGCGTCAGCCAAGCGAACGCAGCGTCTCCATGGAGATCCGTGTCGCCCGACGGTCCGCCGCCCCCAGAGCGCGGAGGTCACCGGCCGCCTGCGCGCGCTTCAAGCGGGAGAATGTCAGATCCCGACCGGGGATGTCGGCATCCTGCGGATCATCGCCGACAACGATCAGATAGACACCGCGGTCGGGGCCGCCCTTGTGAAGCTGCCCCGTGGAGTGCAGGTACCGCGGCCCTACGCCAACGGTCACCGGAACCCCGGTACTGCCCCGCAGCCGATCTGCCGCAGCCTCAACGGCGCGATGGTCGTCACCCTCCGGGGTGACGAACGCGAGCAGGGCCAGATAGTCCCCCGGTTCGACACGGTGCAGCAAGCGTGTGGGGTCCTCGGGGGCGGGCAGATCCTCCCCGGCGGCCAGCACCTCGGAGGTGGCCGTCTTCGCCGATTCGACATCGGGCTGGTCGAAGGGGTTGATCCCGAGAAGCGCGCCGGCGACCGCCGTAGCGAACTCCCACCGCACGACCTCGCCACTGAGCTTCTCGGGCCCCGGCCACGGCAGCTCGACAACGGGCACGCCCGCCCCGACGAGCGCATCGATGTGTTCGTTCGCTCCGAGGGACACGACGATCCGGTCGGCCCCGAAGGTGGCGTTCCCGGGATGCTCGCCAACGACGGGCAGCAGGCCAATCCCGTGCTTCCCGGTCGATTCGGCAACCAGTTGTTCGATCCACAGCCCGAAGGACGCCACCTCGTCGGGCAGCAGCAGCGTGAGCTTGTCGCGACCGGTGCGGACCCCCTCCGCCATGACCGCCCCCAGGGCCGCCGCCGAGTTCACCTGCGGATCCGTGGACCGCGCGCTGGCCAACTGGTCACGGGCTGCGGCGAGGTGCTCGTCCAGGTCCAAGCCGAGGAGCGCCGCGGGGAAAAGACCGAACGGCGTCAACGCGGAGAACCGACCGCCCACGTCCGGCTGCCCATGGATGACCTCGCGGAAGCCCTCTGCGGCAGCGCGGGCTTCGAGTTGGCTCCCCGGATCGGTGATGGGCAGAACGAAGCGTCCGGCTGACGGGCCGTGAGCGTCGCGAAGACGCTCGAAGAACCGCGCGAGCAGACACGCCATCTCGATGGTGGTGCCCGACTTCGATGCCGGAACGACGACCGTCGTGTCCCACGGCAGCTCGGATTCCACGGCCAGGACCGCAGCGGGATCCGTCGAGTCCACCACCCGCAGCCGGGGATGGCCGTCCAAAGCGCCGAACGTGGAGGTCAGCACTTCCGGATACAACGAGGAGCCCCCCATGCCGACCAGCAGCACGTCGGTGATGCCCTCGGTTACCATGGCCTGCGCAGAGCGGACCAAATGGCTACCGACGTCGTCGGCACGCTCCGGCGCATCCAACCAGCCCAGACGATCAGCCAGCTCTGTCGGATCCGAACCCCAGACCGTGTGGTCGCGGTCCCAAATCCGCGGCACGAGGGCCAGCGCCTGGTCGGTGGCGGCGTCCACGCTGTCTGCGAGCGAGCCGAGGTGCATCGTGGGGCCTTCATCCGGGGGCGTCTTGGCGTGCAGCGAGCCTAATGGGCGATTCTCGGGGGGACAGGTGGGCCGTCCGAGGGGGCACCAGGACCGTGCGGGGTAGCCTCCCACTCGACACCCGCCCGAGACCACCCGACGTCAGGATGACGATGAGCGACCAGCCGAACCAGCCGGGCAACCCGGATCCGGAGCCGCAGAAGCAGCAGGTCAACGTCGTCGTTCCGGATGACGTCAAGCACGGTGAGTACGCCAACTTCCTCCTGGTCTCGCATTCGCCCCATGAGTTCACGCTGGACTTCTGCCAGCTCCTGCCCGGCAAGGAGAAAGGCAAGGTCAACGCCGAGGTGATCTCGCGCGTACGCATCGCCCCGACGATGGTGGGCCGCGTCCTCAACGCGCTGAACACCAACCTGTCGAACTACGAGGAACGGTTCGGTCGGGTCAAGGCGCTCGGGTGAGCGCGGCTCACGGGGCGCTGGTCGACCGGCTGCCGGCCGGGGTCCTGCCCGGAGGTCGATTCGACACGTGGCGACCGAAACCGGTGCGCTATGTGGTCTGTGACGTCGATGGCACGCTGGTGGGCCCAGAGGCTGGCGCGCGTACCGAGGTGGCCGCCGCCATCCGCCGCGCGCGAACCGCGGGCATGCGCGTCGGGTACGCGACCGGCCGGATGCGGGACGCCGTGACGGTCCTGCACGAACAACTCGACGTGGATGGACCACACATCCTGCACAACGGCGCCGAGGTGCGCGCCGGCAGCCGAACGATCGTCGCGTGGACGCTCACGCACCAGCAGACCGACACCTTGCTGGCCATCGAGCGCGATCAGGATGACTGCTACCTCGAGGTCTATACGTCGTCGGGTTTCGTGGCGACCGCGCGCGACGAACGTGCCCGACGCCACTGGGAAATCCTCGGCGCGGAACCGCGAGAGATCATCACCGCCGCTGCCGACCTCGGTGACGAGCCAATCCTCAAGGCGACCTTCGCCGGCTTCTCACCCGCGGCCGTCCAGCAGTTGGTCGAGCGGCTGACGGAAACCGACATGGAGATCGGTGCGGCGGGATCGCCACTCACGCCCGGCCTGTCGTTCATCAACGCCACGCGTCAAGGCGCCGACAAGGGCGGCGCGCTACGCCACGCCGCAGAACACCTGGGCCTCGATCTGTCCGACGTTGCGGCGATCGGGGACGCGGCCAACGACCTGTCGATGCTGGCGGTTGCGGGCACCGCCATCGCGATGGGACAGGCACCCGCCGAGATTCGGCAGGCTGCCCACCTGGTCGTGCCCGACGTGGACACCGACGGTGTGGCGGTGGCGCTCGACGCGCTGACGACCTGGAATCGCTGGGCATGACCGACGGGCTGCCGCGCGATCGCCGCCTGCCGTTGGTCGATCGGCTGTCGCCCCGGCACGGGCAGTACGCACGGATCATCGCCGCACACGAATCGGCGATGCGGGCCAGAGCACCCGGCTACGTGGATCCGGTCAGCGGCTTCTTCGTGTTCACCGCCGCGGAACACTGGGACCGCGGGGTGTGCTGCAGCTCCGGCTGTCGGCACTGTCCCTACGAGGACGGCCCGCGCGGCCCGCGTGGGCTCCCGCCCGCAACGTAGGACGTGCCGGGCCGAGGCTTCTCGAGCCAGCGGCCGAGAGGCTCTCGTTGGTTGTCAGCTCTTACCGGGAACGGCGTAGTTCGGGCTCTCGTGGACGACGTCGACGTCGTGGACGTGCGACTCCCGGGCGCCGGCGGCGGACTGCTTGACGAACCGGGCGCGTTCGCCGAGCGCCGTCAGGTCCTGCGCACCGAGATAGCCCATGCCGGACCGCAGGCCGCCGACCAGCTGATCGGTGACCTCGCCGACGGTCCCCCGGTACGGCAGCAGACCGGACACTCCTTCGGGCACCAGCTTGGAGGGCTGGCGGGCTTCTTCGGCGCTGCCGGCCTTTTCGCCGGCTTGGAAGTAGCGGTCGGCGGACCCGGCGCGCATCGCGTCGATCGAGCCCATGCCCCGGTATTCCTTGTACCGACGCCCTCCGACGAGCACGAGTTCACCCGGCGACTCATCCGTCCCGGCGAGGAGGTTGCCGACCATGACCGCGGTGGCTCCCGCTGCCAACGCCTTCACGATGTCACCGGAGTAACGCACCCCGCCATCGGCGATCGTGGCCACCCCGATCTCCGCGGCGGCCCGGGCGCACTCCATCACCGCGGTGAACTGCGGCATGCCGACACCGGTCACGACGCGTGTCGTGCAGATCGAGCCCGGACCCACCCCCACCTTGACGACATCCGCCCCGTGGTCGGCGCAGGCGCGGACGGCATCGGCGGTCGCCACATTGCCGACCATGAGTGCCACGTCCGGGAATCGGTCCTTGAGTTTGGCGGCGAACTCCAGAATGCCGGCGGAGTGGCCGTGGGCGGAGTCGATCGCCAACAGGTCGACCCCGGCGTGCACCAGCGACTCGGCACGTTCCTCGCCGTCGGGACCGACACCGACCGCCGCGGCGCACAACAGTCGTCCACGGGCGTCCTTGGCTGCGGTCGGGTACTTGCGGACCTTCTCGATGTCCTTGAACGTGAACATGCCGGTCAGGGTGTTGTCGTCCGGATCGACGATCGGGAGTTTCTCCACCCGGTGTTCCTGCATCCGGTCACGGGCCTGCTCGAGGGTCGTTCCCGGGACGGCCGTAACGATCCCCGACGAGGTCATGTAGTCACGCACCGCGGTGCCGGGCTCTGCTCCCAACCGCAGGTCACGGTTGGTGACGATGCCAACGAGCCGGCCCCCACCGTCGACGACGGGGAACCCCGAAACGCGGTAGCGGGCCATGAGCTCGAAGGCCGTGTCGACCAGATCGTCCGGCCGCAGCGTGACCGGATCGACGATGAAGCCGGACTCCGAGCGTTTGACGGATTCGACCATGGCCGCCTGTTGATGGATCGGGGCGTTCTTGTGCACGACACCCAGGCCGCCCTGGCGTGCCAGTGCGATCGCCATCTCGCCTTCGGTCACCTTGTCCATGGCCGCCGACAACAGGGGCATACGCAGCTGCAGGTCCGGGTGCAGCGTCGTCGATACGTCCACGTCACGGGGCAGCACGGCCGACGCCATCGGTGTCAGCAGGACGTCGTCGTAACTGAGCGCTTCGGTGATCTCGAACACGGCGGCTACCTCGTCGTTGTGGGACCCCGAGCGTAGCGGCGGCCACGTGACCTCAGTCGATGGAACCGGCCTGACGGAGCGCGTCCTTCCAGGCTTCCTGGTTGCGTGCCTCGGGGATCGCATTGCGGTCGGTGTAGAGAACCGCACCCTGCTTGTCGATGATGAACGTGCCGCGCACCGCAAGGCCCAGTCGGTCGTCGAAGACGCCGTAGGTCGTCGCCACCTGACCGTCTGGCCAGAAGTCGCTCAGCAGCGGAAAGTCGAACCCCTGCTCGTGCGCCCACTGGCGGCGGGTCGGGGACGAGTCGACCGAAACGGCCAGCGTCTGCACGTCGTCGTTCTGGAACACCTCGATGGCGTCGCGGATCGAGCACATCTCGTTTTCGCGGACCCCGGTGAAGGACATGGGGTAGAACACCAGCACGACGTTCTTCTTGCCGCGGTAGTCGAACAGGCGAACCGGCTGGCCGGTCTGGTCCTTCAGTTCGAAATCGGGGGCGGTGTCGCCGATCTGGACGGTCACGTCGGGCTCCTGAGGCAATCGCGAAGAGCAGGGAGGCTACTGCCCTCGCGGTCGGAGCCCGGACAGCACGGGGATCGCCGCGAGCTTGTCGCCCGTGAGTTCGTCCCACCGGATCCGGCCGGCTCGACGAGGGGTCGCGCGCTCGACCTCGATGACGCCGTCGGGAGTGAGGATCAGGTCCACAGCGATGTCGTGCTCCGTCACGGGGATCGTCCCCGCCGCAAC
Source organism: Nitriliruptoraceae bacterium (assembly GCA_041688045.1). Classification (GTDB taxonomy): domain Bacteria; phylum Actinomycetota; class Nitriliruptoria; order Nitriliruptorales; family Nitriliruptoraceae; genus CSSed11-175R1. The sequence continues at coordinate 2,788 of JBDNIX010000168.1, read as the reverse complement.
AACCTGCAGGGCGTGCACCGTGGTCGCAACGAGGGTGGCGTCACCGATCAGGCCCGCTTCGGATGCGATCGCGAACTCCAGATCGCTGAACCCGCCCCCCTTGCCCAGCCGGGCCCCGTCCCGCCCGACCGCGACGCAGCCGGTCACGACCAGATCCACGGGATCAAGGTTGTCGATCATCACCGTGCGGGCCGACCTGCCGGCACCGGCGATCGAGGAAGCCCGGCGCGGGGTGTCGGCGAGGTGATCGGGGTCGAGCAGGAAGAACGGTTCGGGTCCGGCCAGCCTGGGAACGGCCATGTAGACCACTTTGCCGTCCTCCAGGGCCCGTTGACGGACCGGCCACTGGGGGCTGTCCGGATTGGCCTTCACCGTGACAGCTCGTCGCCACGCATCGGTACCTCGCAGCCGCTCCGCCGCCGCCTCAGCACCGACGAAGTTGCTGATCCGTTTGCGGGGACCGGGAAACCGCCGAACCCCATCGGTCTCCAGTCGAGACCAGACCTCGTCGCGGACAGCGGCCTTCGCCGCCAGGACGTCGGGATCCCCTCCCGCGTCGTGATCGTGGCGGCGACTGCGCGCCGCCATCAGGCTCCAGCCGCCTCGTCCACCAGTTCGTCGCCGATCAAGGCCACCATCTCCAGGTCGGTGTGGACCAGGTGCTGGAGCATCACCCGCGCAATGCCCAGTTCCTCCAGGCGACCCAGTCGGTCCCGGACCTGCTCGGGCGTCCCCACGATCCAGCGGGAGGCACGGTCCTCCAGGAACGCCGCCGGGTCCCCGTCCTCTCCCATTCGTGCCATCACCGCAGCCCCGCGGACCTTGAGTTCCTCGGCCGTCGCCCCAATGACGCAGCCGGTCATCACCGACCGGCGCAGATCCGCCGGGTCACGGCCGGCTTCTTCGCACGCCGCATCCAACCGGGCCAGGCGTTCCGGCAACTCGGCGGGTCCGACACCGACCGAGTTGTATTCGTCGGCGAAGCGGGCAGCCAACGCCGCAGCACGGGGCCCCGCGCGGCCACCGAGGATCAACGGCGGCGGATCCTGGACGGGGCGTGGCAATGCCCGCAACGCATCCAGGCGATAGTGCGCTCCCGAAAAGGTGACCACGTCCTCGGTCCACTGCCGATGGATGATCTCCGTCTGTTCCTGGAGGAGTTCAAAACGTGTGGTCAGGTCCGGGAAGGGCAGCCCGTAGGCCTCGTGTTCAGGGGCGTTCCACGCGGCGCCGAGACCCAGTTCCACGCGGCCCCCCGTGACGTGATCCGCCGTGGCCACCATCTTGGCGAGCACCGACGGATGCCGGAAGGTCACCGGGGACACCAGCGTCCCCAGCCGCAACGTCGAGGTGACCGCACCCAGAGCGGCGATGGTCGCCCACGCATCGGTCGCGTCACGCATGTCATCGCCCATGAGCCCGCGGTAGTGATCGGACCGGAACAGCGCGTCGTAGCCGTGCTGTTCGCAAGCTTCGGCCAGGGCAACCCACTGGTCCCAGCTGACGCCCTCCTGGCCTTCGATCATCAACGCAATCCGCATGCTCAACGCTCCTGTCCGTCGTCCTCCGTGTGCGGATGCCGGTACTCCGGCTGTTCCGCCTCCAGTTCGGGGAAGGGATCCTTCTCGACCAGATCGTCGTCCTCCGGGTCCCATTCGGGCTCGCGGCGTACCGGCTGCACGGCGGTCGACGGAAAGGAACTCAGCGGCCCGAAGGGCTTGGCGTCCCACGACCGGAACGTCAAGGGGGTCTGCAGGTAGAGCGCCACCAGGCGGGCCGTGGCCACCACCGAATCGAGGTGGGTGCGCTCATAGCCGTGGGTGGCGTCGACGCCGAACCCGATCAGGGCTGCGCGGGTCTCCGCACCGCCCTCCAGCGCAGCGGCCACATCGGAGCGGTAGTACCGGAAGATGTCCCGGTTCGCCTCGATGCCGTGGTCGGTGGCCAGCGTGCACAGCCGACGGGTCAGGTGGTAGTCGAACGGACCGTGCATGTCCTGCATGGCGATGGTCACGCCAGTCTCGGTGGTGTACTGGCCCGGGGCGACGACCGCGGCATCGATCGAGAGCAACTCCGCGACGTCTTTGGGTACACCGCTGGACGCACCGGTTCCGACCTCCTCGGTGATGGTGATCATCAGCTGGGCACCGACCTCCAGCTGCCGGCCGGAGTCGATCAGGGCCTTGAACGCGGTCAACGCGGCGGCGACCCCCGCCTTGTCATCGAGGTGGCGCGACGTCACGAAGCCAGAGCGCGTGATCACCGGATACGCGACCTGCGCGACGAAGTCGCCGACCTGGATGCCGAGGTCGCGTAGATCCTCCGCCGACTCGACCTTCTCGTCGACCCGTACCTCGACGTGTTCCCACCCGATCGGGTGGTCGTCGATGGCATCACCGAAGGCGTGCCCGGATGCCTTGGTCGGCAGCACGGTCCCGGTGTACGAACCTTTGATGTCGTCGGTGAAGATGGTGACGCGGGTGCCCTCCGAGAATCGGGCGGAATGCGTGCCGATGGACACGACCTCCAGCCGACCGTTCGGCTTCAACCCCCGGACCATGCAACCGATCGTGTCGGTGTGCACGACCACCGCCCGATTGAGCCCCCCATTGCCGGTCCCCCGGCCCGGCAACGACCCGATCATGGCGCCCCGCCGGGTCATCTCGAACTCCAAGCCGATCTCCTGCAGCCGTTCACCGACATGCTGCATGACCACATCTGTGCGGCCCGACGGACTGGGGATACGCAGCAGTTCCAGCAGTACCTCCTGCATCCACGCCGTATCGAG
>JBDNIX010000167.1:0-5999 GCA_041688045.1 Nitriliruptoraceae bacterium | reverse complement strand
CTCAGCGTCGGCGCGGAGAGTTGGACCGCGATCTGGCACGCCCTGGGTGGGCTCGTCCTGACCGCGGTGTTCGGGGTCGCGCTCGGTGCGCTCATCCGAAGCCAGGTGGTGGCACTGACCATCATGCTGGTGTGGGTGTTCGTCGTCGAGCAGCTCATCAGCTTCGCGGCGCCGCGGGTCGGGCAATGGTTGCCCTTCAACGCGCTGAACGCCTTGTTCGTGTCGCAGGAAACCCGCGAAGGTGTGCCGGAGGGAATGCTGGTGCTGCTGGACCCGGCGGTCGGTCTGATCACCTTCGTCGGCTATGTGGTCGTGACCGCGACCGCTGCGGTCATCCTGCTGCGAACCCGGGACCTGTGACCCGCGCCGGCGGTGCTGGCGGCGGTGGCCGCGCCGGCGGTACTGTCGAGGGATCCAGGGCCGCGATGAAGGCGCTGGTGTCGGTCGGCGCGTCGTCGAGGATCGCCAGTTCGGCCGCCAGGTCCGACGCCCCGTCGGTGTCGTCACGGTCGATCAGGTCACACAGCCGATGGAGTCGGTCCGCGTGGGTCCCGACCCGCTCCCGGGCGTAGCCGATGCTGTTGCCCGGCGTCGCCATGAAGGGCCAGTCGGAAGCGCTCAGCATGGCCACTTCGCGCGCGACCTGGGTGCGCGCTGCCTCGCCGCCACGTCCGCCGGCCAGACTCCGACGCGCCCGCTCTTCGCCGTCCACGAGCGTTCGCCACATCGGCCGCGTGTCGTGCGTGACCCAGCTGGCATGCCCCTTGGCCCACCCCCAGGAGGACTCGGGCAGCGCCAGGCGCCGGGTGGGTGGCCGTCGTTCACGCCGGGAGGCCAGCGTCGTCGTTGCCAGCGTCGGATCCGCATCGATCCGGCGCAACAGGTCTTCCAACCAGTCAACTCCTTCGAACCACCAGTGGCCGAACAGTTCCGTGTCGTAGGCGGCGACGACCAAGCCGCCCGGCCGCGGGTCAAGGACGTCGTGCAACACCCCGTGCAGGTGGCGGGCGTCGCGGCCGACCTGTCGGGCCGCGGCCTGCGGGACGTAGGGCTCCTTGCGGTCCGGAGGAACGTCGTGGGCGGTGACCCGCCAGGAGGGATGGACACCGAAGGTCCCGTGGGCGTAGTAGTCGCGGTACCACTCGTTGCCCGGATACCCGGCCGTCGGCGACCACACGTGGTAGGCCACGGACAGGTCGCGGGCGTAGGCCACGACGTCGCTGTCACCGATCAGCACCCCCTCGTGGACGACCTCGTCGGGTGACCCCGCAGCCGGATCCGGGGCGACCGGCCGCACGGTCCAGTCGCGATCGGCACCGCCGGCCGCCCGAACCAACGTGGCCGCATCCACCAGCACGTGTCCGATCCCGTGCGGGGCGTAATGCTCCTCCAGCCCCGGCAGTTCGTCGCCGGCGCGGGGGAGTGTTGGCGTGCCCTGCGGGTCGGTGGCGGTCGGTCTGGCGGTGGGGTCCGCGGCCGGTGCCCTCGGCCGGTAACCCATCTCCGGCGCCCACAGGCCCGTCGGACGCCGACCGGCCCAACCAGCATGCGCGTCCAAGCCGCAGGCCAGTTGCGCATCGATCAGCGTCGGGTCGCGCTGCAGCGGCAGGTAGGGGTGCGTGGCCGGCCCGCCGAGCAGTTCGATCACGCCACGTCCGGCCAGATCCGCCCACACCGCGAGCAGTCCGCCCCGCGCCTGCACGTGTTCGTGATAGGCCAGCAGGTCCGCGAACCGTCGCCAGAAGTACGGGCCCAGCGCCGCCACCTCGGCACCCATCCATCCGTGCCAGCGTTGTTCCTCGGAGCGCCACATCTGGCCACCCAGCCAGGTCCCGAGGTCCGCCGCCAACCGGTCGTCGGCGACCTGGTGCGCGACCATGGGGGTGACGCCCAACGTCAGGACGTTGCGATGGCCATCCTCGCCCAGCCGCTCGAGCATCCGCGCCACGGGCAACCAGGACGTTCCCCATGCCTGGAACAGCCACTCCTCGCCGACCGGCCACACCCCATGGTTGCGGAGGTAGGGCAGATGGGTGTGCAGAACCAGAGCCACTTCACCCGGAGTCGTGGCCATCGGCGTTCAGCGTCCGGCGTCGGGAACGCGCGCAATCGCCACGAGGTCGAGGCTCGCATCCAGATCGTCGCGACGGACCACGAAATCGTCTGCCCTGGTGGCATGGACCGCGGCGCGCAGCGCGTCGTCCCACGCGGCCGGTGGCGCGGCGGTGATGGCGTCCGGAATCGGCACGCCGCGGTGCCGGGCCAGCGCCTGCAGCCGATCGCCATGGTGGATCCCGACCACGTGCTGAACCTGTAGGCCGGCGGCCGTGAGCTCGCTGCGCAGTTCCCCCGCCGTGAACTCGCGGACATGGAACGGATTGGCCGGGGTGTCCCGTCCTGGGGTGAACGTCAGTCGATTGGGCGTGGCGATCCACACCTGGCCGCCCGGTCGGGTCACGCGCGCCAGGGACTCGAGGTAGCTCGGGATGTCGTACAGGTGCTCGATGACCTGGAACGACACGACCAGGTCGGCCGTGTCGGCGGGGTAGGGCAACGACGACAGTTCCGCGGCCTCCGCCTCGATGCGGTGATCGGCAGCGGCGTACGTGGCGCAGACGTGGTCGATCACGGCTGCCTCGAGGTCGATACCGATCACCCGTGATGCGCCCGCGTCGGCCAGCATCGCGAGGCCGTACCCCTCGCCGCACCCGGCGTCCAGCACGGTCACCTGCGAGCCCCGGCCGACGCGATCGGCGATCGACTGTGCCGCCAGCCGGTAGGCGACGACGTGTCGCTGGAACCAGTACTGCTCGTCGGGGATGTCGGGCAGGGTGCGTTCGCCGGTCAGGATCAGGCCGGATGCCGCTGTTGGGGGTGCGACGGAAGGCTTCGGATGACCAGTCATGGACGTCAGCCTAGGGCCCTGTGCCGCGGACCGTGATTTGACTTTGAGTGATCACTACAATTCGATCACAGCCGCCCCGGCGCCTATCCTCGTCGGTTCACCATCCCGATGGCTCGTCGTGCCCCGACGGGTCCCTCCGAGTAGAGAAGGCCGATTGATGAAGATCATCGTCCCGGTCAAGCGCGTCCCGGACACCGCCGGCGAGAAGGTCATCGGCGACGACCGCACGGTCGATCGTGAAGCCGGAGAGGCCGTGTTGTGTCCGGTCAACGAGTTCGCCATCGAAGAGGCGGTCCGTCTCAAGGAAACCCAGGACGCCGAGGTCACGGTGTTGCTGGTCGGTCCGGAACAGGCCCAGTCGACGGTGCGCAAGGCGCTGTCGTACGGCCTGGACGGCGGTCTGCAGATTACGGATGACGCGATCTCCGGATCCGATGCGCTCGGTACCGCCAAGGTGATCGCCAAGGCGCTGGAAGGCCGTGAATGGGATCTGGTCATCTTCGGCAACCAGTCCACGGACGCCCGCACCTGCCTGGTACCCGCCGCCGTCGCGGAACTGCTCGACGTGCCGTCGTTGACCTATGCGCGCCACCTCGAGGTGGACGGCGACAAGGTCACCGTGCACCGTGAACACGAAGAGGGCTGGGACGTCACCGAGGCACAGCTTCCGGCGATCGTCAGCGTCGTGGAGGCCATCAACGAGCCTCGCTACCCGTCCTTCAAGGGCATCATGGCGGCCAAGTCCAAGCCGCTGGACGTGGTGTCGCTGGCCGACCTCGACGTGTCTCCCGAAGACGTCGGTTTCGGGGCGGCCACGGCAACGATGTACGAGTTCGAGCCGCGTCCTCCCAAGGAAGCGGGAACCATCGTCGAGGACGACGGGTCCGGAGCCGCGGCCACACAACTCGCCGACTGGATGGTCGAGAAGAAGTTCGCCTGAGACCTCCCCACATACGACGACGCCCGCGACCGGGCAGATGAAGGAAACGACGATGAGCGAACTTCTGGTTCTGATCGACCACAGCGACAGCACGCCGAAGAAGGTCTCGCTGCAGATGCTGTCCGCGGCCGTCGGGTTGGCCGCCGAGGCCGACCTGAGCGTGGCGGCGGTCTGGCTCGGGCCCGGTGCCGCCGACGCCGCACCGGTCCTGGGCGCACACGGAGCGACCAAGCTCTACCACTGGGACTCCGAGGACGCGCAGGGCTACGTCACCCTGCCGCAGGTCGAGGGCCTGCAGGCGGCACTCGAGGCGTCCGGCGCGGACGTGGTGCTGTTCTCGTCGAGCAACCACGTCAAGGACGTCGCGTCGCGCCTGGCGATCCGGGCCGACGCGGGCGTCATCACCGACGTGACCGGGCTGCGGGTCGAGGACGGCCGGTTCGTGGCCACCAAGGAGGTCTTCGGTGGCGACATGATCACCACCTGCAAGGTCGCTGACGGGCATCTGCAGCTGTTCGGGGTCGGGGCCAACGCGTTCCCGGCCGAGGAGTCGGGGGGTAGTGCGCCGGAGTTGGTCGCGCTGGACGTGACCCTGTCCGAATCCGCCACCGCCGCCAAGGTGGTCGGGGTCGAGAAGCAGGCTTCCGCGGACCGTCCGGACATCGCCGACGCGGCAATCGTGGTCGCCGGTGGCCGTGGGCTCGGTAACGAGGACGGCTTCCAACTGATGGAGGAGCTCGCCGACGTGCTCGGTGCCGGTGTCGGGGCGTCCCGCGCCGCGACCGATGCGGGGTGGTACCCGCACCGCTACCAGATCGGGCAGACCGGTCGGACGATCTCACCGACGCTGTACCTCGGATCCGGGATCTCGGGAGCGATCCAGCACCGCGCCGGCATGCAGACGTCGCAGAACATCGTGGCGATCAACAAGGATGCCGAAGCGCCGATCTTCCAGATCGCGGACTTCGGCGTCGTCGGTGACCTCTACGACGTCGTGCCCAAGCTGGTCGAGGAACTGAAGACCCGCAAGGGCTGAGATGTCCACGAGGCTCGAAACCCCGCTCGTTCCGCGAGATGTGCTGTTCGGCAACCCGGAACGCACGGGGCCGAGCCTGTCACCCGACGGGCGACGACTGGCCTGGCTGGCCCCGGACGACGGCGTTCTGAACGTCTGGGTCGGTGGCGCGGACCTGTCCGACGCCCGGCCGGTCACCGCGGACCGTGACCGCGGTATCCGTACCGTCGCATGGGCCCACGACGGGCGCCACCTGCTCTACATCCAGGACCGGGGCGGCGACGAGAACTGGCGCCTGCACGCGGTGGACCTGGACGCGGACCTGGCCGCGGGCGGGGACCGGGACCTGACCCCGTTCGACGACGTCCAGGCCCTGGTCGTCGGCATGGACAAGCGGTTTCCGGACGACGTGCTCGTCGGTCTCAACAAGGACCGGCCGGAACTGCACGACGTCTACCGGCTGCACCTACCCACCGGCGAGCTCACCAAGGTGCTGCACAACCCCGGCTTCGTCGCCTTCGTCTCGGACCGGGACCTGCAGGTCCGTGCCGGAGCGGCCCCAACGCCGGACGGTGGTATGGCGATCATGGTGCGCGACGACGCGGACGACGACTGGCGCACGCTCCTGGAGGTCGGTCACGACGACGCGTTGGTCACGGCCCCGTTGGCCTTCAGTGACGACGGTCGCCACCTGCTGGCGCTGAGCTCGCAGGGGGCGAATGCCAGCCGCCTGCTGCGTCTGGACTGCGCGTCCGGCGACATCGAGGTGGTGGCTGAGGACGAGCACTACGACGTCGCCGACGTGCGGCTGGATCCGGACACCCATGCCGTCCAGTGGGTCAGCTTTCTGCGTGAGCGCATCCACCACCTCGCGCTCGATGCCGCCGTCGCCGACGACCTGGCGTTCCTGGACGCGGCGGAGCACGGCGAGATGTCCGTGCTCGGTCAGGACCACACCGACCGGTCATGGGTCGTGGCCTACGGGCGCGACGATGGTCCGACCCGGTTCCACGTGTACGACCGCGACGCCCGGACGCTGACCCTGCTGTTCGAGGATCGTCCGCGACTGGGTTCCTACGAACTCGGGCCGATGGAGCCGTTCCGGATCACGGCGCGGGACGGGTTGGAACTCCACGGGT
>JBDNIX010000166.1:0-6689 GCA_041688045.1 Nitriliruptoraceae bacterium | reverse complement strand
GCACCTCTTCGACGACCGGCTGCGCCTCCAGATCCTCGCGCAGCTGGTCCTCCTGCTCCGGGGTGATGGCGGGACAGGTCTCGCCATCACACAGGAAAATCGATACCTCGACCTGCTCGACCCAATCGTCGGTGGCCAGGTCGATCTGGTCGCGCAGCAGCAGCGTGGCGCCGAGGAGGGTCAGGGACACCGTGATCGACAGGATGACCGCAACGGTCATCAGCACGTTGCGACGGAGGCCCTTTCCGGCCTCCGACAGGATGTAGCGCCAACGCGCGGGCATCGGTACTCCTCGTCGGCCCTGGCGGCCGTCGTCGGGTGATCGTGGGAACGGACGCGCGGACGTCGCGCGACGGGTGGGTGGGTCAGCCGGCGTAGCCGTAGACCCCACGGGACTGGTCGCGGACGACGACGCCGTTTTCGAGCTCGACGACGCGGCGTCGCATCGAGTCGACGATGTGCTGATCGTGGCTCGCCATCACGACGGTGGCTCCCGTCCGATTGATGCGGTCCAACAGCTTCATGATGCCCACCGAGGTGGACGGATCCAGGTTCCCGGTCGGCTCGTCACACAACAGGATGCGGGGGTTGTTCACGAAGGCGCGGGCAACCGACACGCGCTGCTGCTGGCCCCCGGAGAGTTCGTGGGGCATGGCCTTCGCCTTCTCGTCGATACCGACGAGTTCCAACACCTCGGGAACCCGCCGTTCGATTTCGCGCCGGCTCTTGCCGATGACCTCCAGCGCGAAGGCCACGTTCTCGCGGACGGACTTGTTCGGCAGCAGCTTGAAGTCCTGGAAGACGTAGCCGATGTCGCGCCGCAGAGCCGGGATCTTCCAGGACCGGATCACGTTCAGGTCCTTGCCGGCGACCCAGATGTCACCGCTGTCGACCAACTGCTCGCGGGTCAGTAGTTTCATGAACGTGGACTTGCCGGATCCCGACGGGCCGACGATGAACACGAACTCGCCCTTGTTGATCTCCAGCGACACGTCGGCCAGCGCGACGACCTCATCGTCGCCACCTCGCTTGTAGGTCTTGGTGACGTTCTGCAGCCTGATCACGGCGGGCGCTCGATTCAGCGGTGGAGAATGTCGGGCGGGTCAACAACGACGACAGGCGGGACGATGGCAGGCGGCACGTCCGAGAACCCGGCCCCACCGCCCGGGAACCGGCGCCGAAGGTTACCCCGTTGCGCCTGACGTCCCGTGGAGGCACGGGCATGGCCGTCCGGCCAGGGTCCACGTCCAATGGACGTGACAGGCGCACATCAGCTCGGCGGCGTCTCCGCCTCGGCCGCGACCCGCACCCGGTGGCGTAGTTCGGCCTCGATCAGCCCGTCGAGGTCGCCGTCCAAGACGTTGTCGACATTGCCCGTCTCGTAGTCGGAGCGCAGGTCCTTGACCATCTGGTACGGGTGCAGCACGTAACTGCGGATCTGCGAGCCGAACCCGACGTTCTGAACCCCACCGCGCAGTTCGTCGAGTTGCTCGGCGCGCTTCTGACGCTCGAGTTCGGCCAGCTTCGCCTTGATGACCCGCAGGGCGACGGCCTTGTTCTGGTGCTGGGACTTCTCGTTCTGACAGCTGGCGACCAGGCCGGTCGGCAGGTGGGTCACACGCACGGCCGAGTCGGTGGTATTCACGCTCTGACCGCCGGGGCCGGACGAGCGGTAGACGTCGAACCGGAGCTCCTCCTCAGGGATCTCGGTCTCGCCCTCCAGTTCCGGCAGGACCGGCACGACATCCACCAGGGCGAACGAGGTCTGGCGCCGCGCCTGCGAATCGAACGGGCTGATGCGCACCAGCCGGTGCACGCCGTGCTCGACGTTCAGGAACCCGTAGGCGTCGGGCCCCCGTACCTCGAAGGTGGTGGATTTGAGGCCGGCTTCCTCGCCGTAGGACTGGTCGAAGACCTCCGTCTCGTAGCCGCGGTTCTCCGCCCACCGCAGATACATGCGCTGCAGTTTGTGCGCCCAGTCCATCGCGTCGACGCCTCCCTCCCCCGCGTGGACCGACACGATCGCGTCGGCGTCGTCGTGCTCGCCGCTGAGCAACGTCACCACGTCCAGTCGGTCGAGTTCGCCACGGATCGCTTCCAGACCTGCGGCCACCTCGGTCGCGGACGACGCGTCGTCCTCCTCCTGGGCGAGCTCGTCGAGAACCTCCAGGTCGTCCAGCCGGTCGTTGAGTCGATCGACCCGGGCCAGTTCACCCTCGACCCGGGACAACTCCGTGGTCACTTCGCGGGCGCGGTCCACGTCGTCCCACAGGCCCGGCTCGCCGGCGAGCTGCTGCAACTCGCCCAGACGGTCGCGCTTGCCGACCACATCCAGGTCCGCAGCCAGCTGTTCCAGGCGCTCGCGCATGGCCGCCAGGGCATCGGCGTGGCTGGTGGCCATGGGGATCAACTCCTGGAGAAACCGTGTTGCGTGCGCTCGGGCGATGGTGGCACGACGGGCGATGCTATCGACCGCGCACCAGTAGCCTCTCGCGCGGGACCCGGGCGACACGGGACGGGAGGCAGCATGACCGACAGCGCAGACCTTCGCGACACCCTGGTCATCGGCGCCGGAAGTTCCGGGCTGGCTGCAGCCAAGAACCTCCGGTCCAGCGGCATCGAGGTGGATGTCGTCGAACGTGAGCGCGAGATCGGCGGCAACTGGAACATCGACGGCGACCGCAGTCGCGTCTACGCGTCCACGCACATGATCTCGTCCAAACCGTTCACGCAGTTCCCGGACTTCCCGATGCCGGACGCGGACCCGGACTACCTGCACCACACCCACGTGTTGGCCTATCTCCGGCGCTACGCCGCCCACTTCGGACTGGACGCGGTCATGCAGCGCTCGACGTCGGTGGTGCGCTGCCGGCCGCTCGGCGATACCCCCGACAGCGGGTGGGAGGTGTCCCTGGCACCGACCGCTGCTGTGGACAGCGAGACCGGCCCACAGGACAGCGACATCGAGGTACGGCGCTACCGACGCCTGGTGGTCGCCAACGGGCACAACTGGTTCCCCAAGCTGCCCACCTACCCGGGCCAGGACGGCTTCACGGGAGAGATCATCCACTCGGCGGACTTCAAGCACGGCGATCAGCTCGCCGGTCGGCGCGTAGTGGTCGTCGGCGCCGGCAACACCGGTTGCGACATCGCCGTCGAAGCCGCGGCGCGGGCCGAACACGTGCATCACTCCACGCGTCGGGGCTACTGGTACGCACCCAAGTACGCGGTGGGGCGTCCGGCCGATCAGGTGTCGGACCTCATCTTCACGCTCGGCCTGCCGCTCCGTGCCACGCAATGGCTGTTCGAGCAGACCGCCAAGCTTGTCGTCGGCCGCTCCGAACGCTTCGGGCTCCCGACGCCCGATCACCACGTCCTCGAAGCGCATCCCATCGTCAACCAGACGCTGCTGTACCACATCGGCCATGGCGACATCACCCCGGTCGGTGACATCCGCCGGTTCGACGGTGACGTCATCGAGTTCGTCGACGGCCGGCGAACCACCGCCGATCTGGTCGTGTTCGCCACCGGCTACCTCATCCGGTTGCCGTTCCTGGATGACGGCGTGCTGTCGTGGTGCGATGGGCGCCCGCTGCTGTACCGCAACATGCTGCCCCCCGACCGGAGCGATCTTGCCGTCATCGGGCTGATCCAGCCGGATTCGGGCCAGTTCTGCCTGGTCCACTGGCAGACCGTGCTGCTGGCCCGGCTGTGGGAGCTGGAACGGACCCAGCCGGGTGCCGCGGCAGCCTGGCGACGCCAGCTGGTGGATCGTCTGGACGAACGGTCGCAGGGTGGGTTGCACCTGCTCGACTCCACGCGCCACCTCGTCGAGGTCGAGCACCTCGACTATCTCGCCGATCTGGAAGCCGACATCCGCGAGGTGGAGTCATCGCTGTTCGCCCCGGTTCCGGCCGTGCTCCCGGCCACGGTGCCGGCGTGACCGCGCTGCGACGGGCGGTGCGCGCCGGGATCGACGGGGGGCGGCGGAGGGTCCACGAACCGGTGCGCCGCCGGCGGGACTGGACGTTCCCGCCCCCGCCCGTCATCGACCGTGAGGTGGTTTCGTTCGAGCCGTCCCGGCGTGTCGAGAAGCGACCGCCACTGTTGTTCGTGCACGGCGCCGCGATGGGGGCATGGGCCTGGGAGCGGTGGCTTCCCCTGGCCGCCGAGGCCGGGTGGTCCGCCCATGCGGTCAGCCTGCGGGGACACGCCGGCAGCGGGACGCCGACACCGTTGGCCCGCACGCCGCTGCGCTACTACGAGCACGACGTGCTGCAGGCCATCACCCAACTTCCCGCGCCGCCCGTACTGATCGGCCATTCGATGGGCGGCCTGGTCGTCCAGCACGTGCTCGAGCGGTATCGGGATGCATCTGCGGGCGTGCTCGTCGCACCGGCTCCACCGGGGCATGGTGCGGAGATCTTCGGCGCCATGGTCCGCCACGACCCGGTCGCCCTCGGCCGGGGCTTGTCGGGTCAGGAGGTCACGCCCAGCCGTCATGCGCTGTTCGGGTCGCCCCCCGGCGACGCCGACGACATCCGTCGGCGGATGGGCGACGAGTCGACACTCGCCGCCCTCCAGACGCTCGCACCCCACCGCACCCGGGACATCCGCTGTCCGCTGCTGGTGCTCGCGGGCGATCAGGACCGGATCGTGCCGCCACACGCGACGACGCGGACCGCTCGAACGCATGGCACGCGCGCCCACCTCTTACGCGGGATGGGCCACCTGCTGATGCTGGAGCCGCAGGCCGCAGCGCCGCTGCGGTTCGTGCTGGACTGGCTCGACCGGACGGTCGGCACGGATCACGATCAGTCCTGAACAGCGGGTCGGTGATCAGCCCTTCGTCGAGCTGGCCACCACCTCGAAGCTCCACAGTTCCGAGCCCATCGCCGCCGGGCCGCCCTGCGGTGCGCCTCCCTCACCGCCCGGGTGACCACCGGACTCACCGCTGTCCGAGGCTTGATCACCCGACCCCTGGGCGTGTCCCTTGGTGAAGGCGGCGCTGCTCATCCAGGACTGGAAGGACTCCTCATCCCGCCAGGTGGTGACGACCAGGTACCTGTCCGTGCCCTCGGTCGGACGCAGGAGCTGAAAGGACTCGAAGCCGTCGACCGTGTCGACCTCGCCGGCACGAGCCGCGAACCGTCCCTCCAGTACCTCGGCCCGCTCGGCGGGGACGGTCAGGACGTTGATCTTCACGACGGACATGCAGGTCCTTCAGGTCGGGTTGGGTTCACAGGGTAGGACCCCACCCGGCGGCCGTGACCCGACCAAACAGCGGGTACGGGGGGGCAGGTGTCACCAGCCGAGGGTCGTCGGACCGCCTTTGAACGGTCCCACGACACGCGAGGTGACCCACGAGCCGTAGAAGTCTCCTTCGACCATCTTGACCACCTCGCCATCGACGAGACACCGGTCGACGCTCTGCGGGTAGAAGGCGATCGCCCCTGTCAGCGCCTCGTAGCCGCGGACCGGCTCGTCGTACCACCAGCAGGCTTCGGGAGCGCGACGATCGCCCACGACCAGATCGGCGTAGCTGGCCACACCCTTGTACTCGCAGTGCGTGCGGCGAGCCGTCGGTCGCAACACGTCGGTCCGGACGTCGTCCCGGGGGAGGTAGTAGACCGGCGGATGCGAGGTCTCCAGCACGCGCAGCGCCCGACGGCTTTCGGCAATGACCGTGTCGGCGAATTCCACGATGACGAGCTCGTCGCCGGCATCGATGGCCGGGGGCCGCGGGTAGTCCCAGACCGATTCCTGGCCGGGACCGGGCACATCGGGGGTGGGTCGGCCGAACATGGACATCCTCCAACGCGTTGCCGTCGCCCGGAGTTCGGAGCACCCGCGGTCCGCGGGTCGGATGGTGTGGGGTCCACCGCGGGCTCATCGCCCATCTACGCTGGCACCACGAGACCCCTTCACTTCGACGAGGCAACGCCGTGGCCCGGATCCCGGACAAGAAGGAGCATCAGGCCAAGCTGATGCAGCTGGACTTCAAGGAACGTCGCGCCATCGCGCGTGCGGTGAACCGCGGGGAGGCCGTCGAGAAACGGGCGCATGCGCCGCTGGCCGTCGCCGTCGCACGGCGGCAGCAGCGGCTGTGGAAGGTCGCCTGGCTCCTGGGACCGATCGTCGGAGCGGTCCAGCTGCTGCTGACCACGGTCGAGGCCGCGATCACCAACGCGATCATCGGCACGGTGGCGCTGGGGATGATGTCCGCGTTCTGGCTGTGGCGGGCGCGGCGGTCCGAGGAACGCAACCTCGCGCTGATGGAGGGGCGGCGTGGTTCGGTGTCCGGGGGCAGCCGCGCCGCAACGACCGACAAGCCGGCCTCCTGGACCGATCGGTTCCGACGGTCGTCCCGTACCGGAACATCCGCCGAGTCCGGCGACCGCCCACGGCCGGCCACGCCACGTGGGCACCTTCCCGGCGCGGGTGCCTCTCGGACATCCCGTCGCCAGTGGCTTTCGACCCTGGTCTCGCCCTTCACAGTTGCGGGGGCAGCGCCGGCCTATAGGCTAGGGGCAAAACCCCGTCGCCGCGTCACCGGACTTCCCTGTCCCGACACGCACTTAACGCTATCACGCGACCGGAGCACTGGCCAGCGCGGCCGCCCCGTCATGGGGCGCGTGATTGACCAGGACGATGCGCCAGACGCCGGCCCCGTTCTCTTCCGCGATATG
>JBDNIX010000165.1:0-4710 GCA_041688045.1 Nitriliruptoraceae bacterium | reverse complement strand
GGTTGGGTCCTTGGGGGTGGGCACGACCACGGCGGGTCGGGCGGGCGCAGGATCGCGAGTGGGTGCGGCCACGGCGGTCGCGGTGTCGGGCCTGTAGGGCCACGCATGTGCTGCTCGACGCGCGGATGCTGCTGCGGCGGGCGGACTGGGTCGAGCTGCTCGGACGGGCGTTGACGCTCAGGGCGGCAGGGGCGGCACAGCAGCCGATCGCACGACAGCTGGGGGTGCCACGCTCGACGGTGCGGGGCTGGCTGGACCGGTTCGCCGCGGTGGCCGAGCGGGTGCGGGCGCATTTCACCGGTTGGGCGCTGTTCAAGGACCCGGGCTTGTCGAGCATCGAGCCGTCAGGCACGCCGTTGGGTGATGCGGTGGCTGCGATCGTGACCGCGGTGTCGGCAGCCAAGGCGGTGGCGATGTGGACGTTTGTCTCGGCGGCCACCGGCGGGCGGTTGTTGTGCAACACGAGTGCGCCATGGCCGGCGCCGTGGTTTTCGTGAAGGATCAAATCTCGCCGACGTGAGGAGTCGAGGTGGAGGAGCCACAAGACCGCGAGGTCGCCCTGTTTCGCTACGGGCTGATCCGACCGTTGTTGGATGACCGGTTGTTGCCGGGCGAGCGGGGCCGGCTGGTGGCCGGGCTGGTCGCTGTCGAGCATCCCGGGCCGCACGGCGGGCGGGTGGGGGTGTCGCGTACGACGGTCTACCGGTGGTTGAAGAACTACCGTGACGGCGGGTTCGACGCGCTGCTGCCCGCCGTGCGTGCGTCGGGGCCGGCTTCGGATGCCGCCCTGCTGGAGCTTGCGGTGAAGCTCAAGCGTGAGAACCCCAGACGTCCCGCCACCCTGGTGTGGGAGGTGATCGCCGCCGATCTGGCCGCCGGAGGTGAGGGCCGGCAGCTGCCCTCGGTGCGTGCTCTGCAGCGACATTTCGTCCGCCTGGGGTTGAACCGTCAGCCTGTTGCGGCGGTCAAGGTGCGTGGCCGGTTCGAGGCCGAGAAGGTCAACGACCGTTGGATCGGTGATGGGATGCACGGCCCGACCCTCGGTGGACGACGGGCGATCCTCATGGCGTTCATCGACGACCACTCACGGCTGCTCGTGGGCCATCATTGGGGGTTTGCTGAGGACAGTGTCCGCCTCGAAGCCGCGCTGCGTCGTGGGCTTGCCGCCCGCGGGGTTCCCCGTCAGGTCTATGTGGATTATGCCGATGTTCGCGTTATGCCGACCTTGACGCGAAGTCGCTGGTCGACGGGGGTGAACGGCACCAGCATGTCGGCATAATCACAGGGCCTCGACAAAGGCCATGACAGCGTCGGGGGCCTGGTAGCGGCCGGGCTTGGTGTCGGGCTGGGTGGTGCGGGCGATGGCGCGTTCCTTCTGGGACATGTCGGCGTGGAGGTAGAGGTTGGTCGACGAGACCTGCTCGTGACCCAACCAGAGAGCGATGACCGCAACGTCGACCCGGAGGTCAAGAGCCGCATCGCACAGGAGTGCCGCAAGGTGTGGGCGGTCACGTGTTTCGTTGCGATCGAGGGACAGTTGTCTGCTGCCCTGGTGGTGTGGAGGGTGATCCGACGTTCGATCGCGTCGCGGCTCAGCGGCTTGCCGGTGGTGGTCGGGAACAACGGGTCGGACGGGTTGCCGTCACGTTCGTTGAGCCAGACCCGCAGCACCTTGATGGTGGTCGGCACCAGGGGCGTTCGCCGTTCTTTGCGGCCCTTGCCGATGCAGTGGACGTTCGCGCCGGCGCCCACAGTGATGTCTGAGCATGTGAGACGGTTGAGTTCCGAGATCCGTAGCCCGGTCTGCAGCGCGAGCAGCAACATGGTGTGGTCGCGTCGGCCGGTCCATCTCGTGCGGTCACAGGCGCCGAGCAACGCCTCGGCTTCCTCTTCGGTGAGGAAGGTGACCAAGGTGCGTTCGAACCGTTTGGGTGGGATGGCGAGCACGCGTTGAACTGTCGCCGCGTGCTCGGGATGGTGTAGGGCGAGGTAGGCGAACAGGGAGTGGATCGCGGCGAGCCGGTGGTTACGGGTCCGGACGCTGTTGCCCCGGTCAACCTCCAGATGGTTGAGGAACGCGCCGATGAGCGGGGCGTCGAGGTCGGCGATGTCGAGATCGCATGGCTTGATGTGCGCCTGATCGGCGGCGTAGGACAGCAGCAGCCGGAAGACGTCGCGGTAGCCGGCGATGGTGTTGGGGCTGGCCTGGCGCTGAGCCATGAGCCGGTCGGTGAAGAAGGCCTGCAACGTGGGGGCCAAAGCGCTCATCGGCCCCCTCCGAACTGCCCGTCGAGACGTGCGGCAGCAAGTTCCATCAGCTCGGGTGAGGCGGACAGATACCAGTAGGTTCCGGCCGGGTTGACATGTCCGAGGTAGTCCGACAGCACCGCCATGCGGCCTGCGACGTCGACACCGGCACGGTGCCATTCAGTCAAACTTCGGACCGCGAAGCTGTGCCTGAGATCGTGCAGACGCGGCTTCACGGTCGCGGTACGCAACCCGATCTCGGTTGTGAGCCGGTTGAACGTGTTGAGCACGCCGCTGTAGCCCAGCGCCGTGCCACCACGCCACGAGATGAAGAACGACGTCGTGGATGCCGGGTGCGGCTTCACCCGGTCCCGGAAGGCGGCGTAGGTTCGCAGCGCGTCGGTCGTGCTCGGGTGCAGGGGGATAAGCCGTTGTCGGCGGAACTTGCCCTCGACCACGGTGATCACCCCGTCGGCGAGGTCCACGTGGTTGCGGTCCAACCCGAGTGCCTCACTGATCCTCATGCCCGAGACGCCCAGCAACCCGAACAAGGTCTGGTAGGTCGCCGCCTTCAACGCCGGCTGCAGTTGGCGTGCTGCCTCGAGCAGCCGGACGATGTCGTCGTTGGACCACAGGTAGGGGGCGGGACGCTTGCCTTGGCCTGCGAACACGTCACGGGCGGGGATCTCGGTGGCCGGGTCGATGGTCTTGAGGTAGATCGCGAAACCGCGGGCGGCACCAAGCCGATGGGTCCAGGTCACCGGATGCACCCCCACCGGTAGCTGCGCCCAGGTAATCGCCAACTCCGCGGTGAGTGTGGCCGCGCCAGCATCGTCGAGATAGGCGACCAGCTGCGGCAGGGTCTGACCCTCACGTTCAAGCTTGAAGCCCAGCGCCCGACGCAACCGCAGATAGTCGGCAACATGGCAGGAAAGCTCGCTCATGACGGCACCCCTGTCGGCCAGGGCTGCGCGAGGCTGCGCAGCCCATCGACATCGACCCGGGCGTAGCGAGAGGTAGAGGTCAACGAACGGTGGCGGAGGACCTGTCCGATCTCGGTCAGCGGCACACCCGCGGCGACCATCTCACACGCCGCGGTGTGGCGAAGACGGTGGGCTCCGACCGGCGGTAGGCCAGCTCGCACGCAGGCCCGCCGTACGATCGAGGACACCGCACCGCGTTGCAGGGCTGCGATGGGCGCGATGGCCGTCAAAAAGACTTCCCGGCGGGTGGTCGTGGGGCGGCCACGTTGCAGATAGCCCGTGATTGCCTCGCCGACATCGACGGGGAGCGGCAGCCGATCCTTGCGCGGGCCTTTGCCATGCACCACGATCTCACCCGCACGCCAGTCGATGTCGTCAAGGCTCAACGTCGCGACCTCGCTCGCGCGTAGGCCCAGCCGCAACAACGTCACGATCACCGCGTGGTCTCGCCGGCCGACCGCGGTGCGACGGTCACATGAGCACAGCAGCGCTTCGACGTCCCTCGACGTCATCGCTTGGGGCAGCGACGAGGTCCGCCGGCCAGTCACCGTCAACGCCGCAGCCGACAGGTCCGCACCGACAAGCCCCTCGATGTGGCAGAACCGCAGGAACGAACGCAGCGCTGCCACAAACATCTGGGCCGACCCGACCGACAAGGCGGCCGACACCTCAAGCACCGCCCGGGTGACATCAGCGGTGCTCACCTCGCCGAGTTGGCCGTCAGGAGCAGCGCCGGCCAGAAACCGGCGGGCCCGCAACACATACGCGTCGGCTGTTGATGCCGCCAGCCCCCGCTCTTCCAGCAGATAGCGATGGAACCTGGCCAGCAGCTGCTCGGACCCGGAAGCTGACGGGACCGGCTCGGTCACAGCCAGCTCCCCGCGATCGGTGAGGAACTCCAGCAGCGGAACCAGCCCACGGCGCGAGACCAGTCCGGT
This sequence comes from Nitriliruptoraceae bacterium, assembly GCA_041688045.1. Classification (GTDB taxonomy): domain Bacteria; phylum Actinomycetota; class Nitriliruptoria; order Nitriliruptorales; family Nitriliruptoraceae; genus CSSed11-175R1. The sequence continues at coordinate 542 of JBDNIX010000165.1, read as the reverse complement.
GTAGCCCGCAGCCCGGCGGGCAGCCAGAAACCCATCGACCCGTTCATCGGACAGATCGGCCGTGTCGAGCCGGTGGGCTTCAAGCCAGCGGGACAGTTGCGCCATCAGGCGCAGCTGGCTGACCGTCGACAACGGTGTGTAGCCCAAATCACGTAGCCGCAGCCTGAACTCTTCAGCGAACGGTGCCAGCGGGCCCGCCACACAGACCTTGCTGACCTTGGTCATCGGCCTTGCCATCTCTTCTCCTTCGATCGGTGTTCGAGAGAAGATAAGGATGCACCCGGCCCGCCAGGATTATGCCGACATGTTCGTGCCGTTCACCCCCGTCGACCAGCGACTTCGCGTCAAGGTCGGCATAACGCGAACATCGGCATAATCGACGTTGTGCCGACGTCGGCACAATGCGGACAACGGCTCGGCGTACGTCTCGACCCAGCTGAAACTGATCTGCGCACGGCTCGGGATCCGTATCACCCACTCGAGGCCGGGCCGCCCGCAAGGACGCGGCAAGAAGGAACGCTACTACCGCACCGTCGCGGAGC
>JBDNIX010000164.1:0-7845 GCA_041688045.1 Nitriliruptoraceae bacterium | reverse complement strand
CTGTGTGCGGCTCACGGAACGCTGCCTGCACGGAGACCCGGTCGGTGAAGGGGACCTGGCGGATGCCCGCGCCGTGATCGAGGACCAGCTCGACGGGGCGGACGCGCGGCTGCGTGAGCAGGGCGTGGACCTCAACGACGCAGCAGTGCTGATCGGCGTCGCCGGGACCGTGACCACGTTGGGCGCGCTGTACCTCGGCCTGAGGGCCTACGACGCGGCACGGATCCACGGCTGCCGCATTCCTGTCGACGCACTGGCGCGGTTGGCGCAGACTCTGGTCACCTCCACCTCGCATCAGCGTGGGAACCTCGGCCCCATGCAGCCGGGCCGCGAGGACGTGATCCACGGCGGCGCCCTGATCCTGACGGCGGTCGCCATGCGGTACGGCTTCGACCACGTGGTGGTCAGCGAGGCCGACAGTCTCGACGGGTTGGTCGCGTCGCTGGCGTGAACCCCGGCGCACGATCAGCCCGACCGTGAGGTCGAAGGAGCCCTCCATGGACGACCGACTGCGGCCGAACAGCTTCTGGCCGCGTCTCCGGGCGGCGCTCGACGACGTGCCCGAGGACGCACGGACCCCGCCGGCTGACGCACGCGTCGGCGCGGTTCTCGTCCTGCTCCAGGACACTGACGACGGCCCGAAGGTCGTGCTGACCCGTCGTCGCCGCGATCTGCGTTCGCACCCGGGACAGATCTCCTTTGCGGGTGGGCGACTCGATCCCGGCGAGACCATCCATCAGGCGGCCCTCCGCGAGGCCCAGGAGGAGATCGGACTACGGGCCGACAGTGTCGAGGTCATCGGGTCGGGGCCCACCTTCTACATCCCGCCGTCGAGGTTCTGGGTCGTTCCGGTGCTGGCGCGGTGGGTCGCACCGCACGAACTCACCGAGAACCCGTGGGAAGTCGACGAGGTCCTGCACGTCCCCCTCGCGCAGCTGTTGGACCCGACCCGCTGGCGCCATGCGCCACTGTCCCTGCGTGGTTCGACCTGGGCGTGGCAGCTCGACGATGACCTGCTGTGGGGCGCGACAGCGATGGTGATGTCGCTGCTGTTGGACGTGGCCGTGGAGCAATGGAATCGAGGTGCCACGCCGGAGTCGCTCGGCGATGACCTGGTTGTTCGTCCCTGGGAATCCGCGCCAGCCTGGGAACGCCGGGCCCGACTGGAGGGCGATCTTCCGGCTGTCGAGCAGGCCGTGTTGCCGCATGTCACGGCGGCGCAGCAACGTGCTGCTCGCTCATGGGCGGATGCGCGCGGGTACGGCGCGGTGCACCGCGCCGAGCACGCGGGCCGTGCAGTCGCGCACACCGTGCGGCGTCTCCGTGGCGGCGACACGGCCGGGGTCGCCGTCACCGTGCTGGCGGGACCTTCCAGCAACGGCGCCGGTGGCCTTGCGGCCGCCAGATTGCTGGCAACGGCGGGTGCCGAGGTGAACGTCCTGACGGTCGGAGCGCCGAGATTCCCCGAGCAGACGCATGCGCTGCGCGACGCCGGCATCCGGGTCCGGTCGGTGGGACCGGACGGGTTGGATCGCGCGGGGCCGCCCGGGGACGTGGTCGTCGACGCCATGCTCGGTATCGGTGCCGATCCACCCCTGCGCGATCTGCCGGAGGTGGCCGCCAGGTGGCTGCGTCGTTACGACGTCCCCGTCATCGCGCTGGATCTGCCGAGTGGCGTGTCCGCCGATGTCGGCCTGCAGGGGCCCTGCATCACCGCCGACGTCACGGTCGTGCTCGGCCTGCCGACGCTCGCGCTCAACGAGGCGATCGTGCAGCCCTACGTCGGTGACACCTACCTCGCGGATGTTGGTCTGCCTTTTGAAGCCTGGCGGGCGGCCGGGGTGCGACCACCGACACCGTCGCCGTTCTCGCGGGGGCCGCTCGTCCGGCTCACCGCCGAGGCACGCGCCACGGATGCGGGAACGCCCGACCAAGCGGCCCCGGGCAGCGACTGAACCTTGGAGAGGGCGGCACCGTGAGGCGTGCTCCGTGCGGGCGGTGGGACTCGAACCCACGCGGGCTTTCACCCGGGGAATTTTAAGTTCCCTGCGTCTGCCTAACTCCGCCACGCCCGCTTGTCGTTCTCCAGCGTAGACGCCCGCGCCCGCTGTCAACGTGTGGCGCGCGGTCGCTACCGTGACCTGGAGTGGGGGCGCGTTGCCCCCTCGCCCTTCCTCGTCCGGTCCCCGGCATCGCGGAGCGCCGTGAATCCGATCATCCTGTTCGAACGTGCGACTCTCGTCGCCGGGCTCGCCGCGCTGGTCGGATCGTGGCGTGGCTACCGCCGCTTCAATCGCAGCCAGCCGGGGAACGCGGACAACCTCCGTGCGCAGGCCACCGTCTGGGCCAGCGCGGGGTGTTGGTGATGGCCGGCGCCAACGTCCTGGCCCTGCTGATCGGCCCGGGTGACGTCCGCGTCCTCGTGGCCGGGCTCCCCCTGATCGGTGTGGCCACCTGGTACTTCGTCACGGCCTTCCGGCTGCGAAAGCTGGTGGTCTGAGATGGCTGACGGTTCGGTTCGCACCGTGGAACTCGGACAGTTCGAGGACGCCAACGCCATGCTCATCGCGGACGGGTTGGACGCCGCCGGGATCGTCTGGTGGCACAAGACTCCGGGCCGGTTCACCCGCATCCTGTCCGCCGGGGACTGGGGGGTACGCCTGTACGTCGATGCAGCGCGCGCCGACGAGGCACGACAGATCGCGGCCGACGTCCTCGATACATAGCCGCGGCGGGCGGACGAAGGGGAGGTCAGCCCGGCCGGCCGAAGCCCCGCAGGTCGGACCGCTGCATCGACCGGATCGCGACGGGCTTGCCGGCGCGGGGGGAGTGCACGATCTGCCCGTTGCCGATGTACATACCGACATGGTGGACGCGAGGTGAGCCGGCGAAGACCAGGTCGCCAGGCTGCAGTTCGCTGCGCGACACGCGGCGAAGATTCGCGAATTGGCTGGCAGACGTCCGGGGGAGTGACACGCCAGCTTGTCGCCAGGCGTAGACCATCAACCCGGAACAGTCGAAAGCGTTCGGCCCCGTCGCACCCCACAGATAGGGCTTCCCCAGCTGTGCCAGGGCCGCCTCGACCGCGACGTTGGCAGTCGCTCGCGGCGCGGGCGCCGTTGCGGGGGGCGGCATCTGGGGAGGCGAGGGAGACGACGCTGGTGTCGGACGAACGTTGTTGGTCGCTCCCGAGCCGGGGGTGGATTCGACCGACGCCTGCCGGGTTGCCGCCTCGCGCTCGGCCTCTGCCTGGGCGGCGGCCCGACGGCGTGCTTCGGCTTCGGCCGCCCGGCGCTCCGCCTCCTCGCGGGAAACGGCCGAGGCGAGCGTCGCCTCGAGTTCCTCCACCTCGTCCTGCTGCTCGGTGAGTACCTGTTCCATCGCCCGGCGTTGCTGTGCGACCTGGTCCGCCTGAGCCTGCGCCGCGTCGCGCTCCTGGATCAATCGGGCTTCGGCGGCTCGCAGGGAGACGGCCGTCGCCCCGAGGCTCTCGAGGTCGCTGCGCTGACTGTCGAGGATCCGGCGTAGCATCGCGCTGCGGTCGCTGGCATCGGCGGCTCCGGATGCCGAAAACAGTGTCGTCAACTCCACCGTCGGGCCGAGCTTGTGGAGTTGACGGATGTGTAGGGCGGTGGCGTCGGTCAGCAGATCGCGTTCACCCCGCAGTGCGCGGAGTTCCGCGTCGGCCTCGGCGACGACCTGGTGCGCCTGATCGAGGTCTTCCCGGGCCTGGTTGTAGGCGTCGACGGCACCGTTGAAGTCGTCGCTGAGCTGGTCGAGTCGTCGTTCCGCGGTCTGCAGGTCCTGCCGCGCCTCGCCGCTGGTCGGCTGCGCGCCGGCGCTGGTCCCGCTGACGGCGAGCATGATCAGCGCCACCAGCGCCACGAACACCTTGACCCGGTGATCAGTCACGATGGAGGTGGTGGGGATCATCGGCGCTCCGGGCTCCAGGCACGGCAGGGCACCTGGTCGGTGGGCAACACTCGCAAGACTCGGAAGGGGACGCATCAGGTCTGGACACCCCCAGACGACAGCGGCCAACCCAAGTGGCATACCGCCGGCGCCCCCGCAGACTAGTCGGGGCGCGTCCGCTCCACCCGTGGGTAGACCCCCATTAGGCTCGTGCGCATCGGCCGACGTACGGCTTTCGTGACCAACCTCGACGCACTGATCGGAAGACGCGACGTGTCTGACCATCCGACGCCCGTGCGACGGCGCATCGCCGTGCTGGTGTCCGGGAGTGGATCGAACCTGCAGGCTCTGCTGGACGCGATCGACGACGACCCGGACTTCGGGGGTCAGGTGGTGGTCGTCGGGTGTGACCGCGACGACGCGTATGGGCTCGTCCGCGCCGACGAGGCGGGGATTGATGTCGTCGTCCAACGTCTCGGTGACCATCCCGATCGACCGACGTGGGAGCGCGCGCTGCGTGACGGGATGCTGCCCCACGCGCCAGAGATCGTCGTCCTGGCCGGATTCATGCGTGTGCTGTCGGGCGAGTTCGTCGCCACGTGGCCGGGCCACGTCATCAACACCCATCCCTCGCTGCTCCCGGCCTTCCGCGGTGCCCACGCCGTCCGCGACGCCCTGGTGTTCGGGGTGAAGGTCACCGGATCGACGGTGCATCTGGTCGATGACCAGGTCGACCACGGACCGATCGTCGCGCAACGACCCATCGAGGTGCTGCCCGACGATACCGAGAAATCGCTCCACGACCGCATCAAGGCGGTCGAGCACGAGCTGTTCCCCGCCTGTATCCGTCTGCTGTGTCAGGATCGACTCGATCTGCACGAGCGCGTCGTGACCATCCGTCCGGCCGCCCGGCGCACGCCCTCAACCCCACCCGCCACCCCTCCCCCGCCCTCAACCCCACCCACCACCCCTCAGGAGTGATCGTGACCACCGACCAGACGATGCCGGTTCGACGGGCACTGATCAGTTGTTTCGACAAGACCGGTGTGGCGTCGTTCGCCGCTGCGCTGGCCGCTGCGGACGTCCAGATCGTCTCCACCGGCAGCACGGCGGGCATCATCCGTGAGGCAGGTGTCGAGGTGCTCGAGGTGGCGGAGCTCACGGGCTTCCCGGAATGCCTCGATGGTCGTGTCAAGACGCTGCACCCCAGGATCCATGCGGGAATCCTGGCCGATCGGCACAACCCGGGTCACGTCGACGAACTCGATCGGCTGGAGGTTGAACCCATCGATCTGGTGGTCGTGAACCTGTACCCGTTCCGCGGGACGGTTGCCGCCGGAGGCTCGGACGACGACATCGTGGAGATGATCGACATCGGCGGCCCGACGATGGTCCGGGCTGCCGCGAAGAACCATCGGTCGGTCGGCGTCCTGGTCGATCCGGCCGACTACGACGAGGCGCTGGCACAGATCACCACGCACGGTGGACTCGCCGATTCGTTGCGTCAACGACTGGCCAGCTCCGCCTTTCAACACACCGCCGCCTACGACACGGCGGTCGCGGCGTGGTTCCAGCGCGACCAGTCTCTTCCCGACCAGCTGTCGGTCGTGCTGCCCCGGACCGCGGTCCTGCGCTACGGCGAGAATCCGCATCAGTCGGCCGCGCTGTACACCGACGGGTCGGTCACCGGCCTGGCCGCCGCGGAACAGCTCGGCGGCAAGGAGCTGTCCTACAACAACCTCCTGGACACCGACGCGGCGTGGGGTATGGCCATCGACGCCGACGAACCCTGCGTCGCCATCATCAAACACACCAACCCCGCGGGGATGGCGGTGGCCGCGGATGTCGAGACCGCCTACGTTCGTGCCCTGGAAGGCGATCCCGTCAGTGCCTTCGGAGGCATCGTGGCCAGCAACCGTGACGTGGACGCGGCCACGGCACAGCGCATCACCGAGGTGTTCACCGAGGTGGTGATCGCCCCCGGATACGATGCTGAGGCCCTCGAGATCCTGCGCACCAGGGCCAACCTTCGGATCCTGCGCATGCCGTCGGCCCGGCGCCCCAGGGGTGGGTGGCAGGTCCGTAGCGTGACCGGAGGTCTGCTGGTCCAGGACGCCGACATCGGGGACGAGCCCTGGGACCAGTGGCGGGTCGCCACCTCGACGTCCCCGGACGAAGCGACACTGGCGGATCTGCGGTTCGCGTGGATGGTGTGCAAGCACACCAAGTCGAACGCCATCGTGTTGGCCAAGGACCGGCAGGTCGTCGGTGTGGGTGCGGGTCAGATGAGTCGCGTCGACAGCGTCCGGTTGGCTGTCGAGCGATCGGGTGAACGTCATGCCGGGTCGGTGCTCGCCAGTGACGCGTTCTTCCCCTTCCGCGACGGACCGGACGCCGCCGCCGCGGCCGGTGTCACCGCTATCGTCCAACCCGGCGGGTCGGTCCGTGATGACGAGGTCATCGCCGCTGCTGACGAGTACGGCATCGCCATGGTCCTGACGGGACGCCGCCACTTCCGCCACTGACCCGCCACCACGGCGCTCCGCATGGACGTCATCACCAGCTCGATCGGCACGACCAGCCAGGGACGGGGAGGTCTCACCATGAGCGCACGCATTCTGGACGGCAAGGCACTGGCCGCGCAGGTCCGTGAGCGGATCGCAGCCGACGTCGCCGCCTTGACCGCCGAGCACGGCATCGTTCCTGGGCTGGCTGCCGTGCTGGTGGGTGAGGACCCGGCGTCGCAGGTCTACGTCGGCATGAAACACCGTGCCACCGAGGCCGCCGGCATGGTCTCGCGCCAGATCGTGTTGCCAGCCGATACCGCTCAGGACGGTCTGGAGCGTGTCGTCCATGACGTGAACGAGGACGACGACATCGACGGCATCCTCGTCCAACTGCCGTTGCCGGACCACCTCGATCCCCGGCCGGTGCAGGAATTGATCGTTCCGGCCAAGGACGTGGACGCGCTCAACCCCTACACCGCCGGTCGGCTCGCGGTCGGGGACCCGACGTTCCTGTCGTGCACCCCCTACGGCGTGCTCGAGATCCTGGACCACGCGGACGTCGAGGTGGCGGGCGCCAACGTGGTCATCGTCGGACGCTCGAACCTCGTCGGGCGACCGCTGTCGGTGATGTTGACGCTGAAAGGCCGCGACGCAACCGTGACGCTCGCCCACTCGCGCACCCGGGACCTCGCGGCCGTCTGCCGGGGCGCCGACGTGCTCATCGCGGCGGTCGGCGTGGCGGGACTCGTCACCGCGGACATGGTGTCGCCCGGCACGGTCGTCATCGACGTCGGAACCAACCGCAACGACGCTGGCAAGTTGGTGGGCGACGTCGCCTTCGACGAGGTCGCCGAGGTGGCGGCCGCCATCACCCCGGTCCCTGGTGGTGTCGGCCCGATGACGGTCACGATGCTGCTGCAGAACACCCTCGAGGCGGCACGCGCCCGTCGGGGCCTCCCGCGCCGGTGACCGACCTCTCGACGTGAGTCCGGCTTCGGGGAGCCGATCGTCGCGGACTACGCTGGAGGACGATCGTCACGTTTCCGCACCTGACCGCACCCTTGACGAATCTGCAGGAGTCACCATGACCTCGCCCGTCCGCGTCGCCGTCACCGGAGCCGCCGGACAGATCGGGTATGCCCTGGTCTTCCGGATCGCCTCCGGCCAGATGTTCGGTCCCGATACGCCGGTGCACCTGCAGATGCTGGAGATCACCCCGGCACTCGGCGCGCTCGAAGGCGTTGCCATGGAGCTCGACGACGGTGCCTTCCCGCTGCTGACCGGGATGACGCTGACCGACTCCGCCGAGGACGCCTTCGACGGGACCAACGTCGCGTGCCTCGTCGGCGCCAAGCCGCGCGGACCGGGGATGGAGCGGGCGGACCTGCTGAAGGACAACGGCGCGATCTTCACGGGTCAGGGCCGT